>JASEHD010000009.1:24483-44892 GCA_030019075.1 Bacteroidota bacterium | reverse complement strand
CCTACCAATATTATGAAGGTATCCCCGCGTAATCACTTCCACCCCTCGCTTCTTGATCTCTCTAATATCCCGCTGTATCTTGATCTGGCGTAATCCTCGACGTCCATATTCTTTAAGAGCTTCTGCATCTTCGATACCATTATCAATTCTTAGTCTTACTCTCTTCTTCTCCATTTTCTCTAACAACTTACCCGATCGCTCTTCGATTCCTATGACTGTCGTTTCGATCTGTCCTTCCTTCAGCGGATAATCTCTTAGTAAACAGCCTTTCGCTGTGATAAGAATTTGTTCACACAACTTCGGGGAGAGTTCATATGAGTTTCCTAACTCATATAGAAACTCTCCTTCCGAACTTTTTATCTGTTGTCGATAATTTTGTTTTCTTTGTATCTTCATTTGTCACCTCAGTTTTTTTGTATAATTTAATCATTTCTGAGGCGACATTTGTCGTTATTTAATCAATATCATCTTTCTGACCTGTGTACATGATTTACTCGGATCGCTTACGCTCGTCGCTTCGAGGCGGTAGAAATAAACGCCGCTGGCAACCCCGCTTCGTCCAACATTCCACTCAATCTGTTTGAATCCTGCATCCTGTATCGCATCAACAATTGTTATTACTTCCTGTCCGAAGATGTTGTAAATTCTAAGTCTGACTTTACTTTCAACGGGCAGTTGGTATTTCAATATGGTAGTAGGATTGAATGGATTGGGATAGTTTTGTTCAAGTGCATATTCCTTTGGTAGCGTCATAAATTCACCACTTTCTGATGGAGGAGATGGCGGTAATTCTGACGTTGGTATTATTTTTATCCGTTTAGACAATGCCCCACCAGGGTTTACCGATAGAAATAATTTCCCATTCTGGTTTACTTTTACCCAATAACCTTTTCCTGGATATATCGTATCAATTATTTCATAACTTCCGCTATACCCAAAGAAGTTACTGGTTATCATCTCAGGTGGATCACTTGTAATGGATGATTTAGGAACTGGTTCTGAAATTGAGCCAATCATGTTCCAACCTTCTTTGACATTTACTGTCTTAGCAATGAGTTTGGTGCCAAAAAGGAGGATAGTTTGGGTTGAAGAGAATTTAAGCCAATACCCAACACCAGTACTGAGCGTCTCCTTTGCGACATAGCTATCCACATAAGTAAACGCACGAGAAACTGAAGTCGGGAACAGAAAATCTTTCCTACCGTTTTCTACTATCAAAGGAACAGATATCATATTCCATCCACTTGAAACATTGACCGAGATTTGTGGGTTGATTGCAGAGAGTAAAACTCGGCCTATGTATTCACAGTAACCCGTTGTGCTTCCTTCTACTGGCCTCTCAAAACTAAAGTACAGATACTCAGTTCCGTCGGAATCTCTAAAGTGGTGTGGGTTGCCTACGCCTGTTATATCACTGCTTAATTGGGCAGCTTCCAATATTCTCTGCCTGTTAATCCAGGTTATTCCGTCTGTGCTTTTAGCTCTGTAGATAGCACCTATTGTATCAACTCCAACATAATACATAGTGTAGGTTCCATCCGCTTCCCTGACTACATCAGGCGCCACGACTTGTTCCTCCGGCCCGCCAGGAATACGAGGCAAAACGAGCTGTTTATTTGACCAGTTAATCCCATCAGCGCTTGTGGCTCTGACAATATTAAAATGGCCACTAACCCCTACCGCTGGGCGTTGACTAACATGATAATACATCGAGTAAGTTCCGTCTGCTTCTCTAACTACAGATGGGTTATCTGTGCAATAATCATCATAATCAGATAAATCGCCGCTTCCTGTTAATACTGTTTGTTCATTACCCCAGTTAATCCCGTCTGCGCTTGTTATATGTGAGATATAAGAAGACCAATCACCACCAACCCAAATATAGTAATCACTGTGCCACATCCTGTAAGTGCTGCCCTCTTTAATGATCCAGGGAGCCCAAGTCCTAAGAAAGTCAGTTCCAGTGCCGATTGTATGGACTTGTTGTCTATTAACATAGTTTACACCGTCATCGCTTTCTGCATAGCCAATTGAGGCATCATTGGGCCACCATCCTGGATACCCCCAGTAATGGTTTCCCCTGTACCACATCTTATACGTTCCGTTCTCTTTTAGAATGAAAGGGTCGCCTACGCCGTCTATCTCCCAACTCGATGTCCCTGGGCCTAATACGATTTCGTAGGGGATAGTGTCAGTCACCATCACATCCCTTATCACTGAGATACTGGGACCATAAAAATTCGCCACATAAGATCGGTTCTGTAAAGGATTATAGGTAAAAGCCATAGGTTGCCTTCCAACTGTAATTGTTGTAATTACTGCGTTGGTTGTACCATCAATTACGGTCACAGTGCTATCAGGGTTATCGTAGCCGAGACCGGCATTAGCACAATAAACTTTATTATTTGTTGGATTATAGACTAAAGCACGAGGTTCATCTCCAACTGTAATTGTTGTAATCACCGAATTATCTTCACCATCAATCACAGTCACATTATTACTACCCAAATTAGCGCAATAGACTTTATTGTTCGTCGGATTATAGACCAAGGCATAAGGTTCACCTCCAGTTGGAACGGTTGTAATCACGGTATTAGTCGCACCATCGATCACCGTTACATCACCGCCTTCAAAAGCACAATAGACCTTATTATTGGTCGGATTATAAACTAAGGCACCACCAACGCCTACTGGAACTGTTGTAATTACAGCATTGGTTGCACCATCAATCACAGTTACATTATCGCCACCAGCGCAATAGACTTTGTTATTGGTCGGATTATAGACAAAAGCATGAGGTTGAGGTTCACCTCCAGTTCCAGCTGGAATGTTTGTAATCACTGAGTTTGTTACGCCATCAATCACGGTAATCACAGTCACATTACTGCTACTATTATAATTAGCACAATAGATTTTGTTATTGGTCGGATTATAGACTAAGGCACAAGGACGATATCCAATCTGGAATTCTGGAATTGATGTAATCACCGAATTATATTCACCATCAATCACAGTCACATCACCGCTATTATAATTAGCGCAATAGACCTTATTATTGGTCGGATTATAGACTAAAGCACGAGGTTCATCTCCAGCTGGAATGTTTGTAATCACTGAGTTTGTTGCACCATCAATCACAGTTACATTATCGCCACCAGCATTAGCGCCATAGATTTTGTTATTGGTCGGATTATAAACTAAGGCACAAGGACCATATCCAACTTTAATTGTTGTAATCACAGTATCAGTTGCACCATCAATCACAGTTACATCACTGCTCCAATTATCACTATAATTAGCGCAATAGACTTTGTTATTGGTCGGATTATAGACTAAACCACGAGGATAAGTTACTGTTGTGACGGTTGTAATGACCGTATCTGCCTCACCATCAATCACTATTACATTGCCACCCCAAATACCGCAATAGACCTTATTATTAGTCGGATTATAGACTAAGGCACAAGCATAAGTTCCTGGAGCTGGAATTATTGTTGTAATCACGGCATCGGTTGCACCATCAATCACGGTAACAGGCGAATCGTACGGTGGTATGTTTCTAAAACTAGCGCAATAGACTTTGTTATTGGTCGGATTATAGACTAAAGCAATAGGAACAAATACTGGAATTGTTGTAATCACCGAATTGGTCTCACCATCAATCACAGTTACATTATAGACATTCTCACCCAAAGCAATAGTGCAATATACCTTATTGTTCGTCGGATTATAGACTAACTGACAAGTGCTAAGTCCAACTGGAATTGTTGTAATCACCGAATTGGTTGCACCATCAATCACCGTTACATTACCGTAATAATTAGCACAATAAACTTTATTATTGGTTGGATTGTAGACTAAAGCACGAGGTCCCTCTCCAACTGGAACGGTTGTAATCACCGAATTATCTTCACCATCAATCACAGTGACAGCATTGTGATACCATTTAGCACAATAGACCTTATTGTTGGTCGGATTGTAGGCTAAGGCATAAGGACCACCTCCAACTGGAATTGATGTAATCACTGCATTTGTTGCGCCATCAATCACTGTAATATTATCGCTATAATAATTAGCGGAATAGACCTTATTGTTCGTCGGATTCCAGCAAAGAGCCAAAGTATAACCACTTCCCATGGGAATCCTTGCAATCTTCTGGTTCGTTGCACCATCAATCGCAATCACGCAATCACCTTCGTCACCGCCAACATAGATGGTATTATTTTCTGCATTATAGGTAAAAGTTTGTGGGTATCCGATTCCAGAAAATGAGTCCGGAACATAAATTGTTGTTTCCAGCCACTGGCTGAATAAGAGAGCAGGGAGCAGAGAACAGATAGCAGTTAGAAATACTATCTTAATAAAAAAAGTTATTTTTTCATAAATACTCCTTGAGTATTAAATACTCTATAGAAATTATTTTTTAAAAATTTTCAGGCTTGTAAAAGCAACAGTTACGCCGTGCGCAAGAGTGGCTTGGTAGTGTAGAAGTAGAGAAAGTGTCGTAATTAAGAATGTTTCGCTTAAATCGACTATCAGGTCACAGAAGCGCACCCATATCGTACGCCCTTAAAACCTATGTTAATTACTTGTGTTAAGGTATAAAGAAAAAGTATAAAAAGCAAGGAAAAAACACAAAGCGTAACATTAAAATTTTCTGTATATGGAAAATAACGTACCTGTGCTTGTGCCGTCCACACAAGCAGCAGCAAGAGTAAAAGTTTTTTTAAGAGCATACGAATCCCTCACTCTAATAGTTTAACATATTGTTGAATGCCTGGGAGACGGATTTATTTATCAATCAATGTGTCATAGCTGTCCTAATAGTAAGAAAATGAGTGATTCCGTCCCGCTCGTTGAGCGGGATCGGAATCTAACCCTTGTAACATGAACCACGTTGTAAAGATACTGAAATAAACCTGTCCTGACGACAGGTCAGGATTCAGCATGACCCCGGGACTTTTTAGTCAGCCACGACACCTGAGACAACCATTTATTCTTCCTTCGCTCGCATTGTATCCCACAATGCGTAAGCAATAAGTCCACCGAACATGATTAAACCGAGGATTTCACCTGCATGTGATTCAGCCCATTCAGCATTATACCAATTCGCGCCGCCAAATCGGATGAGAGCATTAAGAACGCCGAAAAGCGAGCCGCCTGCGATGAATCCTGAAGCAATTAACATTCCTCTGGAAAATCTTGCATTGTTTACTTTCTCTTCTTTCGAACGAGATTTTACAAACCATGCAACAAGTCCGCCAAAAACCAATGGAACGTTTAGCTCCTGCGGGATATACATACCAAGCGCAAATGCAAGTGGTGGAATTTTCACCATGATAAGAATTAAAGAAATCACGCAACCAACGAGATAAAGTATCCATGGTGCGGGTGTTTCAGACATCAACGGTTGTATAACGGCTGCCATAGCATTCGCCTGCGGTGCTACCATGGCATTCGGACCTTTAAATCCATAAGTCTCATTGAGGATCAGAATTACTCCTCCTACAGTTGCTGCAGAAACAAGAACGCCCAAAAATTTCCATGTTTCTTGTTTCTTTGGCGTAGAGCCCAACCAATATCCTATTTTGAGATCGGTAATAAATCCGCCTGCAACCGAGAGAGCCGTACATACCACGCCGCCAATTATTAAAGCACTTATCATTCCGCTTGTTCCAGATAATCCAATACGCACAAGCACAAAGGATGAAAGAATCAGTGTCATCAGCGTCATTCCCGAAACTGGATTTGTGCCAACTATCGCAATTGCGTTTGCGGCAACAGTTGTAAAGAGGAACGCAATAATGAGAACAATCATCAATCCGACAATCGCATGTGTGAAGTTAAAGACAACACCACCATAAAAGAAAACGAAAAGCATCAGTGCGGTTAATAGAATTAGAAGGACGATGAAGTTCATTTTCAAGTCTGTTTGCCACCTTACGGTTGATTCAAGCTCGCCTGCTTTCCGATGGAAGATTTCTTTGTATGCAAGTTTGAATGCACCGCTAATAATTTTTGATGAGCGAAGTATACCGATGATTCCTGCCATCGCAATTCCGCCGATACCGATTTGGCGGACGTATGATCGGAATATTTCCTCCGCACTCATATCTGCAATTAGTTTAGTTGCTGTTGCACCGAGAGGAGTTGTTAGATGCTGACCGATTTCATAAAACAACGGAATCAAAACAAACCACGAGAGAAACGAGCCAGCAGCTATGATTGCCGAATATTTCAAGCCCACAATATAACCCAGCCCGAAGACCATAGCCGAGACGTTAAGTTTTGCAACCATTTTCATTTTATCTGCCATCAATTCACCGTATTGGAACATCCTTGAAGTAACAACTTCCGCCCATGCACCAAAAGCGCTGAAGAGGAAATCAAATATACCACCTATTAAACCCGCTACAACAAGAACACCAGCTTGCTTTCCACCTTTCTCACCTGCGACCAGAATTTCTGTTGTCGCAGTTGCTTCCGGGAATGGAAACTTTCCGTGCATATCTTTCACGAAATATTTTCTGAATGGAATCAGAAATAAAATTCCAAGACATCCTCCGAACAATGATGCGAGGAACATTTGATAGAAACTTGCAGGTAAATCTAAAATGTAAAGAGCGGGGATGGTAAATATAGCTCCTGCTACAATCACTCCTGAAGATGCACCTATTGATTGGATGATAACGTTTTGCCCGAGTGCATTCTTCTTTTTAAAAGCTGCCGAGAGACCAACTGCAAGGATTGCAATTGGTATCGCTGCTTCGAATACCTGCCCAATTTTTAAACCTGAATATGCAGCCGCAGCAGAGAAGAGTACAGCCATTACAAGTCCCCAGCCAACCGACCATCCCGTTACTTCGGGATGTGATTTTGTCGGGTCCATGATGGGACGGTAGGTTTCGCCTTCTTTTAATTCTTTGTATGCATTTTCAGGTAGACCGGTTATTGAGGTAGTGGGTTGCTCCATAAATTACTCCTATGTGATTGGATAAGGTTATAATAGTTGATAATATTTTTTGAATTATCGGATTAGGATCATTTTATTTATATTTGAAAATTTTCCCATTTGAATTTGATAGAAATAAACTCCGCTTGGGAGATTGCTCGCATCGAAATTAACTGATTTATATCCAGCGGTTTGCATTTCGTCAGCGAGTGTTATTATTTCTCTCCCTAAAATATTATACACCTTCAATGTTACATGTGCATCAAATGGTAAGCCATAATGTATTTCTGTTATGGAATTGAATGGATTCGGATAATTTTGTTCGAGTATGTATGCATTAGGCACTATTTTGGTTTTTGTAAAAGATTGATCAATATCTGATTGCTGTCTAGCAGTCATAAAAGCTCCACTTCCAAAGTCAATCATACTCCTAAGCTCGATCATTCCTCGTGGATCAATTTGTTTTCCTCTTATTACCATATCCTGATATATCTGCTCTGCACTAGGTCTGTCACCCATCGAAACATACCCTGATATTTTTTGTGATTGACAATAAAACCACATTGTATCGTTCGGTTGTTTCGCAAGAATCCAATTCGTAAGATCAATTACACTTTGATAATCTTGTGCAAACATCCTCGATTGTATTCTGTACAGCATCGCACGTGTTCTCAAAGTCTTGGATGGTGTACTCTGAATTATCTGTGTTAAGTATGCCTCCCACGGCATTCCCAGTATTTCGGTAAATTTTCCTCCAGGTCCTACTAATGGCAATAACATTGTTAACAAGTAATCGGCACTATCGGGCATAAGTGTAATTTCTTTCTTCAGATACTTTATTAAACTAACTACTTTCAATGAGTCGATTGAAGAAGTAATCGAGAATAAATTCCCTTCGATATTTTCTCCATTACTCTCTACTATGTTTGCCTGCTCAATTCCTGAATAACATAATGGGAAAGCTCTATCAACATTTCCTGCAAATTTGGTAGATGGGAGATCACAAATGGGTGGATAATCCCAGTAATTAAGATTAGCACGTACAAGAACGGCTGTATTCCATACCCAAAGTTCCGGTCCAGAAATAGAATTGTATCCACCACTCTCGTACCATCTCCAATAACATGGTGGAGCACATTTATCTAAACTGAGAGTATTGTTACTGCTCGTTGATTTTGTAATTCCACCACAATCGCAATAAAGCATTTTTAAACCAAGGAATGTATTTGCATTAACAGTTTTTACTTGACCTGAATTGTTGTTCCTAATTGTATTATAACCGCGTCCTGAACCTCCCGTAGTTGTAAAATACACATTCGAGCCGTAACCGTCAATCCAAACTCCATAATCACTATTGTTTTCAATTGTTGTGTGATGGATGTACATATATGCATTTAATGCGTAAATGCCCATTTCAGTATTTGAGTGAATTCGTGTCACATCCGTGCTAGATGCAACAACCGATGCCCATGCATTGTTCAAATGTAAACCGCGACGATTATTTTCTAATGTACAACCCTTAATTTGAATCGCCCCATATCCATAAGCATTCAGACCATAGATTCCGTAGTTGCTACAATTTCTAAAGTTACAATTTTCGATTGTTGTGCCATTTGTGCTGTTTACAATTATTCCATTGGTGGCATACTGAACATTACAATACTTGAGCGTGTTTGGACCTCCTCTTAATTCTATTGAAGACCAACTGCCTGGCGATGGAGTTACACTTGCAGATGTAAAAGTTATTGGTTGTGATGAAGTACCATTTGCATCGAGTTTGCCGGTAACAAAAAGTTTAGTATAGGAACCAAATTTAAAAATTGAACCCATATCAATTCTCAATATTGCTGAAACCGTAACTGTGTAATTTGTGAAGATATTCCCAGACCAAGTGCGATTGATGTTCACATTGTTGGATTCGACATAATTACCAACTTGCACAAACCCAACCGCAGAGCCATTGATTTTTACGGTAGATGCATTTGGCGCATATGCTCTAAAATAATTCACTGTACCATCGATTTCAACTGTGTTGTTAGAATAGGCAACTGAGGCATTTGATCCAAACAAATTTATTAATTCCAATCCATTGAATGCTAGTTGACTTCCTTTACCCATAGAATACATAATTGGTAATGATGTTGAAGTGTTAACTCTGACCACTGATAACTTTCCATCTGTAGTAACGAATGAAGATGTGATACTTCCACTTTGTCGAAAGATGCTATAATCTTCATAACCAGACCATGTTGACTTAAGCACACTTCCGTTTGTCACGCATATCGGTGTCACTGAAGTAGGTAGAGCAAGCCCTGGTTTATAAGGAAGGAGAAGAAAATGAAAATAAGGATTTGTAACCCCCGGTTTAGTAAAATCAATTTTTGGAATTAACTGTGGATCATCTGGAGCTACAGGTCCTATAGGATCACTTCCAGATTGAACTTGAACCACTTGAGATGATGATGATATGGAAACAGGAGACCCATCGTAGTAATATAAATATAACTTGTTAGAACTGTTCCGATTTCCATTGATAATATAAGGATTCCCGCTACTGCCGACAGTTCCCTTGGTGTAAATCCGCCATTTATATTCATGAACATTTTGGTCCTTCTGAATATCATCAGTTATGATAATATAACCAGGTATTCCATTAGTTGATTTAACAAAATTGACAAATCGATCAGCCTTTTGAACTGTATTGATATACGGTGCGTAGTTAGGATCAGAAGCATCTCTGAGACAGTAAGCAACATTAGGATCACTACTGCAGGTCCAGCCATGAGAATAAATGTAATTAAAAGCCCTTTTAGCGTCACCGTGAATAAAATCGACTGAACTAGAGAAAGCGACTGTGAGATTTTCTGCACTAACAAGCCCGTAAAAAGAACAATTTAGCGGCGTACATGGATTTCTTGCTTGACCTACTCCATCAATCAAAATATAATTGTGATCCTCTGGATACGATGGAATAGTATATCCTTGGTCAATTATGAA
Organism: Bacteroidota bacterium; assembly: GCA_030019075.1. Taxonomy (GTDB): domain Bacteria; phylum Bacteroidota; class Ignavibacteria; order UBA10030; family SZUA-254; genus JASEHD01. The sequence goes on along the minus strand of JASEHD010000009.1, from coordinate 34,943 downwards.
ATCCTGACCATAAGCATACAATGTGAAATGGTTTTTGTCAGATTGATTGTGAATCCATGTGTAAATTCCTGTAGTGGAGTTTACCATTTGATGAGCTTCCATTCCAAACTGTATATCGTTCGGGTCCGCCCAAGTGTCAGATGTACGTATGTATACTAATCCGCGTTCTTTGAATTGCTTTGATTTCTTAAGTATAGCCGCTGGCTCAATGGATGTTACGCCGTCATATACAAGAAAAGTCATAAATAACAAAGGTGTGAGCGAGTTTCTTTGGTAATAATAAAATGTTTTTCTCAGTAAATTGGGAATATCTTGCACTGTATTATTAAAAACCCATTGAGCGAGTCCATCCTGAAATAAGCCTGCTAAGATTAGTAGATTTGCCAACATTCCATTGCCGTTATCTATTACATACTCTTGTCCAAGATCGGAATCGTTGATATTATTGAAGAAACGATTAATTGTTCGAGGAGCAGGTAATACTTCATACGCTAACCATTCAGGGATTAATTTTAGACGATTCTGAATGTTCGTCAGATGGAAATAATCAATGTCATCCCAACGACTAAGTATTTTCATGAACGGGAAAAGCCTCGACAATCCCAATAAGCCGTACTGGATTCCTTCGAAACCAGCTCCGTCATAAAAAACCCTGCTAAGATAACTATCAGAGTCGCTAACCAAGCGCGCTCGGACAAGTTGAAGATCGGCATTTGCATCTGGATAAGATGGATCCCCATAAAGTGTTATCGCTGCAGTTCCTATTGCAGAAGCCCATATTGCCCATTGGTTACTTCCGTAGCGATGTTGGTATACATCGTTAACTTTATTTCTTAGGCCATTTGTATAAATATCAGAAATAAGAACCTGCTTGATCGTATCGCGTTCACCAGGTCTAAGGTCATTATATAGTAGGTCGTAAACAAGCGAGAGTGCTTTAACACGTGTTGATCCAAAGTGGGGAGCTCTGTTATCAGCAGGTTGAAATAAAAGGCCAGCGGTCGATCCGTGTCCTTGCCAAAGAACACGCCTGACCTCAGATAGAAAGCGATTGTCCTGATTAATAACATATGTAAGTGCTAAGGAATACACATTTTCATACACATCACGATTTCCTGCAATTTCAGCAGCTCTTTCTGGAAATGATGGGTTTGAGTAATAGCTTGCCTGTTGCTGATAGATCAAATTCCAAATTTGATTTGCAGGAGTGCCTGTTGTTAAAGCTCTCGTTCGTATTGAGGGTATTTCTGTTTGATTAAAAAAGAGATACGGATGAGTTTGGGCAGAAGATCGGAAATAAAAAGAAAATACTGTACCAGTGAACAACAAAAGATTAAATAAAAGGTTTTTCATAAATACTCCTGTTTATTATTTGTTATTTAAATTGCATAATGTTTACTTAAGCAATAAAAGTTTTGTTGCTTTTATTTGCTTTTCCGTTTTAACCGCAGCAATGTAAAGTCCGCTTGCCAATTGTGAAGCATCGAATTTTATATCATATCGTCCCGCTTCTAATTGTTTAAATCGATTTTGATAAACAGATTGACCAAGGGTGTTAAATATTTCGATAGTAACTTTTTGAGAACTGGGGTTCTCTATAAATAACACAGTAGAGCCATTGAATGGATTGGGTGCTGCTTGAATTAAAAATCTCTCTGGTATTTTTTCCCAATCATTAGCAATAGATGTGGGGATATCGCGAGAGGAGGTATAAAGTTTATATCCAACTGACTTGATGAATTCTCTTAGAATTGCATATTTTCCACCACGTGGACCCAAGGCGAGGTAACCCGCTTCTAAAGTATCGAAGAACATCGTGTCGATTGGTGAAGATCTTATATCTAAGTATTTATTAAAAACTGTGCCCAGTGTACCATTAATATGGGTGTATAAAATGTATGTATAATTAGAATCTTTATTAAATGTCGCGATCCAACCTGGTTGGTGGGAACCAAGTGTAAATGGATTGCTGAATGTGTTACCATCGTCTTCTGATATTACTGCTCTCAATCCAGAATAGTGAAAGTAGCTAATCAAAAGCAGCTTGTTGTGGGTGATAATAATACGAGGCTTGCTCTCCACTTTCGATGTATCTATTGGTGATAAATTGGAAAATGATTTACCGTAATCAGTTGATCGCGAATATAGTATTTTCTCTGACCAGCTGCCGTCCTCAAACCAGATAACGTTTAGAGTGTAGTGTATTAAGGAATCGTCACTTACTGTGAAATCTGCATATTCTCTTGGCATATATGGTGCTTGGGGTTGCGGCAAGAGGAAATCAAATTGATTTGTAGTATTACCATTATCTAATCTTGTATAAATCATTCTACCTCCCCCTCCGAAAACAACGGAATCACGAAGTATGTGAATGTTGTTATAAGGATCAATGATCATCCGAGACATATCTAGCTGGAGACCGCGTCGACGGAATAAAACATCTGTGAATGTCTCTCCATGATTGGTCGATTTACTCAAGACAAGAAAATATCCAATAGGTGTGGCGTCGTAGTACCAATCCCAGCCCCAAAGTAACCATAAGGTATTATTAGTATCGTACGCTAATCCATAAGGTTTATGAAGATCGTATTCAGGCACCGGTGGTTTAACAGAAAGATTACGGGTGAAGGTCTTCCCGTGATCAGTTGAGCGGTATAGATCAAGCTCAGACGTGTTTTTATCATTTTGCCGATAAACAATTACAAGATATCCTTGTTTAGAGACTGCAGCAAGAGGGCCCGGTTCAATTGTAGTAATAATTGAATCTATGGGACGAGGTGCACTCCATTGAGCATAATTAATGGACGAAAATAAAACGAAGAAGAATATTATTAAAGAAAAGGAAATAATTTCACGCATTTTAAATTACCTTATTGTGCCTAGGTAAATATTACAACATTTTTTTTGATAAAGCAAACTATATTTGATTTTAGAAAAGTGGAAGAGATCGGAAGCTTTTCCTTATTTGATTACAACAAGCTTCCGTGTTTCCGTAAACGATCCTGCCTGCAAGCGATAAAAATAAATACCGCTCGGTACACTACCACCATCCCAGTCAACAATATATGAACCGGCTTGTTTCATCTCGTTCACCAGTGTTATAACCTCTTGACCGAGAACATTATAGATTTTTAAAATTACAAAATCTGGATTTGGTATCTCGTATCTGATTGTTGTTGTCGGGTTAAAAGGGTTGGGATAATTTTGCGCAAGTATAAAACGGGGAGAAACTCCAATGTCCTGAATATTATTCACATTATCAATTAACTCTTGCGATACCCAATTTGAAGGAGTACTAACATTTAATCTCACATAAAGACCATTTGATAAGTATTTGAATGTTTGGTCTCCAGTATCGCGTATCTCGTAAGTAAAATCATAAAACGACCGTGAATAGGGATTTAACAAATCGAGATTTGAAATAATAACTCTCATCGTATTATCCACAATTTTTACAGGATAATAAATTGAGCTAATGGCTTGGGTCTGTTTTGAAAATGATGTCGAAGGAGATGTATATTGTACTGTATCCTGTTGTTGAATTGGTGGGTAAAAAATTCCTTCTGAGTAATAATTTATAGTATCGGCGTGAAGTCCGGTATTATAATTCCAAACAGTCCAATCTAAAAAAGCTTCTTTGAATGAACTGCCAGTGATCTTCAAAGCGCTGTCCAATGCAGGAACACTTTGCATAGAGCGCATGAATTCCCAAGCATCTCTCATTACATCTTTCGAGTAATGCTTCTCAATAAATTTTCCCCAGATAGCTCGGCTATACTCAATATTTGATCCAACATAAGTGAAAGCAGCGGCAGGCGAAGCAAAATGTCCCTTCGGCATTCCATTTGGAAATTTGATATAAGCGTAATAATCATTTACATCTGTATATACAACATCTTCCATCCATGTTGAGGTAACTTCATAAAAATAATAATCGTTGTATCGCCAGCCGTACTGACCGATTTGGATAGCATGATGAAATTCATGTGCGGCGGTTACTTTTAATCCAGCCATCCCCCGGCTGTAATGAATATTGAAATCATTATCTATCTCTATGTAGGAAGTATATCGGGGTGGAATATAACTACCGATTTGATCTTTAAATATTGTTTGTCCATATAGGAGTGAACCAAAGTCTTGAATGAAAATATTATAGTATGACTGACCATATTCAAATGGTGGCTGAAAATAACCGAGAGTATCTATTAAATAAACCCAAACTTCGTTAAATATTTTTCCCACAGAATCTATGTATGCCTCTGCTGTATTTGGAATACGTTGAAAATTGTTGTCGAGGAGTGCAGGTTCATTACTACCCGTTGTATCATAATGAATCTGAAAATTTCCAATGATCCGCGATTTTTGCATCGTCGGTGAAGCGAGCAGTAAGCTCATCTGATCTTTTTGTTTTTGAGAAAAATTGTTCCAGTTCTTTATGATCTCGAACATCATTGATAAACCGCATTTCCCCGGATCGTGGACAAATGATATGGTGATATTATTCTCACCAAAGATTTGCTGTATTTGATGCAGCACAATTGAGTGATCTTGTTTGCTATTATTCTCACTGCTGTGTCCGCAAACTGATAGTGAAATGATTAATATTACTAGTAAATAAATAAGTCGTCTATGTGAATTTTGAGTCATTTTAAAATATTTGGTTGATATTGTTTAGTGTGATAACCGGGTGGGAAATATTCGTTGTCGATTAGTGTCGAAATAACTTCTCCAGTAAGTTTGCATACCTTCATAATAATGTAGGAAGGTTGGTTCACAGCAAACCTAACGGTTGTAATATTTGTAAATGGATTAGGATAATTTTGTGGCAATTTATTTTTTGCAATAAGTTTTATAATGAGGCAATCAAGTGTCCGATCGTTGAGTTTTATTGTTCCGCTATCAAGAAGTGAATAAGTACCGATCTGTATTTCGCCAAGGCAGCTCGTCAATTCAAAAGGAGCGGGTTGGTCAACAAAGTTCCACTTGAATGTTAGTGGGTAGGCGCATGATAGAATTTTAATTCTGTATTGATATATACTATCGGGGACTAAATATAATGGATATGTTCGAAGTGAATGGCCTGTGGAAAAACGGACGTCGAACGAACAGGGTGGTGGGAGAGGGGGCAATTCATAATGGTTTGGATTTGATACAAGGTCAGCACGAGCTAAATATAGCTCTTTCTGTCGCCCGACGGAATCACTAATGATAATTTTATTCCAGAGTGAATCATTATCTTGTTTTAGTTCGGATGGAAAAGGTGCAAAAGATGCTGCGGTATTACTTTTTGCAATTGACGAATACGACGTTGGTCCCCAGATAAAAGAAAATTCGTTTTTCCCAGGTTTAAGAACACCGTAAAATATTGATGTAGTGCTTGAATGATTTGATGAATCTCTTAAAACAAATTGCACACTATCGAGTACCGATAATTTCCCGATGATAGAAGGATTATCTTTAGTAAGGGGGATTGAAGTTAAACCTAAGACACTTGGAAATAGATTGGGGTCTTCTATAGTGATGCTTCCATCTGAAGATGTATATCCGACAAAATTTGTTGATATATCTTGGTCGATCTTCATCATGTATATTGAGTCGTGGTATAGAATTGATCTGTTTTCAGGATGCTGAGCTATTGTTTTTAGTACATAGGCACCTGATGTAATTAACCTATCAGATGAATAACTATCTGTAGTAATAAGATTCCCTCCATTGATACGTAGACCAGTAACAGGTTGCCCCGCTGTATCTTTGACTACAATACGCAGACTAAATATTTCCGGTGTTGGCGGTTTAACGGGATCATCCTTACAAGATAAAAAACAACCAAGAACGAAAACGAATATGAGTCCCATCATAAATTTTAAATAATATTTCATCATATTGTCATAGTTTGTATAATTCAATCCCGGCTTTTTTCAACCCAGACTTGGATTAAATTCAGAACAGTTTCGATGGATTTTTCCATGCCCCACAATGAAATCCATTCAGTCTTGCCATGGAAATTATGTCCGCCCGTAAATATATTTGGACAAGGCAGCCCCATGGCTGTCAATCGTGAACCATCCGTCCCACCGCGGATTGGCACCCATCTGGGGTCAAGACCGGTACGCTTTGTCGCTTCAAATAAACATTCAATTACACGCGGTTCTTTCTCTAAACCTTCACGCATATTGCGGTACGACTCTTTTATTTCTAATTCAATTCTTGCTTTCGGATGTAGAGGTTTTACTTCTTCAATAATTTTTACCAATTTTTCTTTTAGCGTATCTAATCCTTCGGTTTTAAAATCTCGCAGCAAAATATTCAGAGTCGTTTTTTCTTCTTCACCCTTGAGAACATGAGGATGAATATACGGCTCATAACCTTCAGTCGTTTCAGGTGCTATATCTTTTGGCATACGAACAATAATATCTGCCATTGCCCGGATCGAATTAACCATTATACCTTTAGCTGTTCCCGGATGTATGTTTCGACCGTGAACGGTTATGATGGCACTGTTTGCACTGAATGTTTCTTTATTCAACTCACCTATCGCATCGCCATCCACCGTATAAGCAACTTCAGCCCCGAATTTTTTTAGATCGAAATATTTTGTTCCATTCCCGATTTCTTCGTCTGGTGTGAATCCAACTTTGATGTTACCATGTAATATTTTTGGATTATTTAAAAGCGATTGGATCGCTGTCATAATGATCGCTATACCAGCTTTGTTATCAGCACCAAGAAGTGTAGTACCATCTGATGTAACGATAGTTTTGCCGATACATTTTTTCAATTCAGGATTCTCGGTTTCACGTATGATGACGGAAGCATCACCCGGGAGTACTATGTCGCCTCCGTTATATGTGATCACTTGTGCTTTAACATTTTCACCGCTTGCTGAGGACGAAGTATCTACATGGGCAATCAATCCAACCGAAGGAACTTTTTGATATGATTTATCTGTCGGCGGAATATTGCTCGGTAATGTCGCTATCACATAACCATATTTATCTATATTAACATCTTGTATCCCCAGTTCTTTTAATTCTTTCACGAGCAAATTAAGTAAGTCGAATTGTTTCTGTGTGCTTGGGTAAGTGTCTGAATCTTCTTTAGATTGAGTATCGATCTTTACATATCGTAGAAATCTATCAAGAACTGTTTCTTTCATGGTTATGTCCTTTTTAGGAAATTATGAAGTGATTAACAAACTATTATAAAACCATTGTATGAATTTTCGATAAAAAATCCAAATCAATACAAAAGCTGGATAAATCGGAAAACTATATTGACAACCATCACGTATATAGTGTTTATAAATTGATAATTTATGTAAGCTCATTGTAGTTCTTTAAAGGTACTAAATAATTTGTTTAGTGGTTGTAAAATTTGTATAATCACACACGCTTTTAATCCCGCATTAGTGTGTGTTTTATTGATAGTTCTCTTTTTAAAATAATGAGATATATTAAGTCATTAGTAACATTATTATTATTATTGTTGTTAATTGAGAATTCTGGACGGTCGCAGATCGTTCAAGATTCTTCCCTCGCTATTATTCTTGAGCGTGCGTATTCTCTTTTGGATAACAATCCTAATGAGGCAGAACGGTTATTTGAAAAAGCCATATCTCTCGAACCGATGAACGTCGTGTATCGGAGACAACTCGGTTATTTATACAATTCATTGCAAAAGTATGATCTTGCTTTACGACAATTTTATTTTGCTGAAAGTCTGAACTCATCTGATACAATAAAATTGCAGATCGCATACACTTATTCACTCATGGGCCAAAAAGAGAAAGCCGAGAAAATTTTAAAAGAACTCGAATCAAGTTCATCTCAGGATATCCGGGAAAAAGCAAAGATGGAGCTTGGAGGTAACAAAGATCAACCTTCCCATTGGTGGACACACATATACACCGCGGCATTTTATGATACACGGTGGGAAACATCGTTTTTGCAAACGGACATGAAGAGTGGTTACTTTCTGACAGATGATAAAATTCTCAGCGGTTTTGGTTTCATCATGTTATCTGGAGATGCACGTTCTCATGGTGGTCTTGCGCCGGTTATCATTTCTGATAATTCCCTAATTTTTGGATTAGGGATAAATATAAAACCACTTGAAGGATTTCAAATTAATATACAAGATGGTTTAGCTTTTGATTTAATCGCTGAAGCCGCTTTATCAAAACCAAAAAATGATTTTCGTGCTGTGGCGATTTATTCGTATGGAATCTATCCTAAGTTTACCTACAACTCTGGATTTAAGACTCCATATACACCTTTTGCTGATATCTACACATCCGTTGGATATTATTCACGTTATCAAAACAGCATCTGGTATCTTCAGGGAAGATTTGGTTATCGGATAATAGAGGCATCTTACACTGCTTTTGATATTTATTCGAAAGGTAATTTAGTTCGCGACACTGGAAAAGAATTTTATAATAATCTCGTCGAAGGTGGAATTGGGATTCAGGTAATACCGAATATTGAGTGGGGAGTTTACCTCTCCGCAGAATACGATGTCGGTCAGTATTTAAATTATATCGGCAGTCCTAATCCATATAAACGCTATTACAGTATGTATAGATTTTTTATAATTTTTGAACGATCATTTTGAAATATGGTTGACTTATTAATTGAAATATTTCGTGCCTCCTACTCAACCTTGTATATGGCGACTTTCATTGTCGCAACTTTTCTATTCATGAGTGGTTTAGACGATATATTTGTTGATATGTATTATTGGTTTCATCACCTTTTCATGCGAAAAAAATTTAATAAATTCCGGTACGAATCGGCTGAAAAGATTCACCAAGTTGATGAAAAACCGATCGCTATTTACATACCAGCGTGGCACGAATACGAGATTATCGATAAAATGTTAACCAACGCATGCAGCACAATTCAATATAAAAACTACGATATATTCGTCGGTGTTTATCCAAACGATCCTCCTACAATCATGAAGGTAGAACAAATTAGCAGAAAATTCCCAAATGTTCATGCTGTTATATCCGATAAAGAGGGACCAACAACAAAGGCAGACAATCTTAATCAGATACATGAAGGAATGATCCGATGGGAGAACAAAACCGGGATACGATATGATATTATTGTAATGCACGATTCAGAAGATGTCATTCACCCGATGTCCTTAAAGATTCATAATGCCTTAATCCCTGAGTACGATATGGTGCAAATGCCCGTGTTTCCACTGAACACGAATCATTTAAATCTTGTTCATTGGACATACGCTGATGAATTTGCAGAATATCATACAAAAGATCTTTTTGTTCGCCAGCATTTCAGTGGTTTTGTGCCATCAGCAGGTGTCGGGACAGCATTCAATCGCTGGATCATCGAATTTATCGGTACTTCGTTCGCGAAAAACATCTTCCGTTCTACATCACTCACTGAAGATTACGATCTTGCATTACGATTAGCATTAGGAAAAGCAAATCTTTTATTTACGTATAAACCATTTGGAATAAACTGTGCAACACGTGGGTATTTTCCCCATTCGATGAAAGCATCGATAAAACAAAAAAGCAGGTGGATTACCGGCATTTGTCTTCAATCGTGGCAGACTATCGGCTGGCGTGGAGATGCTAAGTTCAGGTTTGTATTATACCGAGACCGTAAAGCAGTCATTGCAAATATTATTAATTTTTTTGCGTATGTCGTGATACTTTATTTAATCTTTTATGAGTCGATCAGATTTGGGTTCGCTGCGTATCGTGAGCTTCCACCGATCGTCATTAAAGGAACAATATTGTGGGATCTCGTTGTTATCGATAGTGTTCTGATGTTATGGCGGATCATGCATAGATTTATCACTGTCCGACGGGTATATGGTTTTTGGGCTGCCCTCCTAAGTGTGATTCGATTACCAGTTTCGAATATTATAAATTTTAGTGCTACAGGAAGAGCGTTGTTTCAATTCACAAGGGCAGCATTTCACAAGAAAAAATTAAAATGGGAAAAGACGGCGCATCATTTTCCCACCGAGACAGAACATGCAACTCATTATTAAAATTATTAAAAATATCTGATTTATTGGAGGAAAAGTATGAGCAAATCAATTCGGATTTTATTTGTTGATGATGAAGATCAACTAAGATATTTAGTCCAGCATCAGTTAACAATCGAAGGTTTTTATGTTGAAACCGCTGACGATGGCGATACTGCACTGGAGATACTGAAGGAAAAAGTTTTCGATGTTATTCTATTAGATATCCGTATGCCTCGCATGAATGGTTTGGAGGTATTAAAACATTTAAAGAATCAAAAATTTATCTCACGCGTTATCATGTTGACCGGTGTTGATGATCTCGCTGTCGCCCTTGAAGCTGTAAAAAGCGGAGCGATCGATTATCTAACGAAACCGTACGATCTAAAGGATCTAATCAGGGCTATCAGGCGGATTGTCGCTAAATAAACTTATCAAACGAGGGAGATGCAATA
>JASEHD010000009.1:0-24473 GCA_030019075.1 Bacteroidota bacterium | reverse complement strand
GCAATAAATGTTGAGAAATCGGGGTATCGGGAGCTTTGCATCTTCAGAAAAAAATATGTAATTTATTTTAGTTTTTGAGGTCAAGTCCTATGCAACGGGAAACTTCCTAACCCCGTCAGATCCGGAAGGAAGCAGCGGTACGAAGCCATTTTCGTGTGATGTGGGGAAGCTTGACCTCTTTTCTTTTTATTATTATTGCAATCCAACCGAGAATTTCTTATTTTATATCTGTCAAATCCATATATTAAACGAAATTTTAATTATTTTAATGTTTAGTAATATAGCAACAGGTCTATGGTTAACGATGTCGGGTATGATAATACAACGATTTTATCTCCCCCATAAGGGGAATTTACTCACTTCGTTCCAAGACTTCGCCGCGGCATTGATCCGTTGGCGTCGTTGTATAATCGGATTAATAAATCCTGGCTGGATACTTCAAAAAATATCTGGAGAGGATTCGAAGGGACGAAGTATTAACAATGCGAAAAGAAATTATTATCAATGCTACTGCCAACGAAATCCGAATCGCCATAACGGAGGATGGCCGTTTAGCTGAACTCTTTGTTGAAACACCTGAAAAAGAGCGGTCTGTAGGTGACATTTATTTAGGGAAGGTTGCCAAAGTAATGCCCGGCATACGAGCTGCCTTCATTAACTTAGGCATGAAACAAGATGCCTTTCTCCATTTTTCAGACATCGGAAGCTCTTTTAGTGAATATTCTTCTCTTATTGGAGATGAAGATTCTGATGTTGATATTGAGGAGGACAGCGAAGGGGAAGAAGTATCCGAGGAAAATGGAAATCAAACATCTACCAGTAAAACATTCTCACCAAGTAAAACTACACAATCCGTTCCACCGGTTAAGCGGCAAGGTTTCAGAGAAAATGGAAGAGACAGATCCATTCCGGATTTGAAACGAGGACAGGATATCCTCGTTCAGGTAACTAAGGAACCGATGGGGAAAAAAGGTGTGAGAGTTACTTCCGAAGTTTCTTTGCCGGGGCGGTTTCTGGTGCTTCTCCCATTTGATGGTAAGATCGGTGCATCAAAAAAGATTCAGAATTTCAAAGAGAAACGGCGTCTTCGCCGTATCGTCAGAAGTATGCTTCCGGAAACTTTTGGCGCCATCATACGGACGGTTGCTCAAGAGCAGGATGAAGCAGCTTTAAGACAAGATATTGAAAATCTCTTATCAAGCTGGCGAGAGATTGAAAAAAATATTAAGTCCGAAGAAGCTCCTGCACTTATGTACAAAGATATGTCCACCACATCGAGTGTTATCCGCGATCTCTTTTCGGAATTTGTTGATCGCATCGTTGTTGATTCAAAGAAATTATACAAGGAAATTAGATTGTATGTAAAATCGGTATCGCCTGAGCTTGTTGATAAAATCGAGCTATATAAAGAGCGTGAACCCATCTTCGATACTTTTGAGGTCGAGAAAGAAATTGTTACTGCACTAAGTCGGAAAGTCTGGCTGAAGAGTGGAGGGTATATAATCATCGAGCAGACGGAGGCGATGGTTGTTATTGACGTCAATAGCGGCAGGTATGCAGCAAAACGAGAACAAGAGTTAAACTCGCTAAGAACCAACCTTGAAGCTGCTCGTGAAGTTTGCAGGCAGCTTCGTTTGCGTGATATAGGTGGCATTATCGTTATCGATTTTATTGATTTGGAAGATGAGAAGAATCGTAAAAAAGTTTATGACGAATTACGGAAAGAATTCAGGCGTGAAAGAGCCAAAGTAACAGTCCTGCCCATGACCGACATTGGTCTTGTTCAAATCACTCGTCAACGTATCCGACAAAATATACTGAGCAGCTTTAGCGAGCCATGTCCCGTATGTGGCGGCGGTGGTTTGGTTGAATCAAAGCCCAGCATTGTAAATCATATCGAGCGTTGGATACGACGCTTCAAATCAGAATCGCATGAATTCCGTTTAAAACTTAAAGTTCATTCCAGTATCGCACATTATTTACGAGAAGGAACGATAAGTCGACTAACGAAAATGATGCTTCGTTATCGTCTCATTATACGCATCGAAGAAGATGAAAAATCATCTCCTGCGGATTTTTATTGTTTTTCTTTTAAACAAAATAAAGACATTACAGAACTTTATAATTCATGATTTAAAATATAGGAATTTTCATGAAAATATTTATTGATACTGCTAATATTGATGAGATCAGAGAAACTGCAAGCATGGGACTTCTTGATGGGGTTACGACCAATCCAAGTTTAGTCGCAAAGGAGGGGAGGAGTTTTAAAGAACTATTGAAGGAAATTTGTTCGATCGTAGATGGTGAAGTAAGTGCAGAAGTCATCGCCACTGATTATGAGGGAATGTTAAAAGAAGGACGTGATTTAGCAAAATTGGATGATAAAATTGTCATTAAAGTTCCTCTAATCAAAGAAGGATTAAAAGTAGTTAAGAGTTTTAAAGCAGAAGGTATTCGAACCAATGTTACACTTTGCTTTTCCCCAAATCAAGCTCTCCTTGCAGCTAAAGCCGGTGCTTACTTCATTAGTCCGTTTATTGGTCGATTAGATGATATTTGTACAAATGGGATGGATCTCATATCTCAGATAATCACAATCTATCGAAACTATGGGTTTGATACACAAGTGCTCGTTGCCAGTATTCGTCATCCGATGCACGTTGTAGATGCAGCGCTCATCGGGGCTGATATTGCGACTATTCCATACAGCGTCTTAATTCAGTTAATAAAACATCCGTTAACAGATATTGGATTGGAGAAATTTCTCGCAGATTGGAAGAAGGTTCCTAAATAAATTATGAAACGGACGACATTTTATAATATTCACAAACAACTTGGCGCTAAAATAGTTGAGTTCGCCGGGTATGAAATGCCTATTCAATATAATAGTATCATAAATGAACATATGGCGGTTCGAACAAATGTCGGTATTTTCGATGTATCTCACATGGGGGAGTTTGTAATTCAAGGGAAGGATGCATTATCTTTAGTTCAAAAAGTAACAACTAATGATGCATCAAAGTTGAAAGAAGGAAAAGTCCAATACTCTGCAATGTGTTATCCTGATGGTGGTATCATCGATGATCTACTCGTCTATAGAATGAAGGATCATTTTATGGTCGTTGTTAATGCTTCGAATCTGAAAAAAGATTTTGATTGGATTAAATCTAATGTTAATAATTTAGATGCCCGCGTCATAAATAAGAGTGATGATATTGCGCTTCTTGCTATTCAAGGACCGAAATCACTTATGACTTTGCAGAAGCTGACGAGCGTAAATCTTTCAGCAGTTTCGTATTATTCGTTTGTTGTTGCAAAGCTGGCTGACATAGATATGATCATCTCCCGAACTGGTTATACAGGTGAGTTGGGATTTGAACTTTATTTCGAGGCAGTACCATCAATCGGTGAGCGTATTTGGAATGCTGTGGAGGAAGCAGGGCGTGAATTCGATATTCAGCCAATTGGCTTAGCTGCCCGCGATACACTACGGCTGGAAATGGGTTTTTGTTTATACGGCAACGATATCGACCAGACAACAAATCCACTTGAGGCTGGATTAGGATGGATTACAAAATTTGAAAAAGGCGATTTTATTGGTCACGAAGCCCTATCGAAAATAAAAGGAGAGGGGATAAAGAGAAAGTTAGTAGGATTTACAATTAACGAAGAGAGAGCATTTCCAAGACACGGTTATGAAATTCGGTTAGATGGTAAATCAATCGGGCATGTTACCAGTGGAACAGTTTCTCCGGTTCTTGACATAGGAATCGGGATGGGTTATGTCGAAGTTTCTGCTGCTCAGCCAGGCAATTCGATTAGTATTCTTATCAGGAATAAAGAAACCAAAGCAAAAGTTGTTTCAATGCCCTTCATAAAAAAATGAAAACCATAAAAGCAAAATCACATCTCGAAGTTGCTGTACATTTCTCACATGCAAATGTTGATGAAATGCACCTCAAGGATAAGAATGTAGTTGTAATCGATGTTCTACGAGCGAGTACTTCGATTGCGATGGCGTTACAAAACGGTGCAAAAGAAATAATACCGGTGAATAGTGTCGAGAATGCTGTCAAAATTTCCGGCAGCTTATATGGCGATGTAACCCTGAGAGCAGGCGAACGAAATGCGAAAATGATTGAAGGTTTTAATCTCGGGAATTCTCCGCTCGAATATAGAGTAGATGTGGTGAATGGGAAATCAATTATATTAATGACTACAAATGGTTCAGTTGCTATTGTCAAAGGGAAACATGCGAAAAACCTTATTGTCGCGGGTTTTATCAATCTTTCAAAAGTTGTGGAATTTTTAAAAACATTGAAAGATAATTTCACTATTATTTGTGCTGGCAATGAAAATAATTTCTGCTTAGAAGACGCAGTGTGTGCAGGTAGAATCATCAATACTCTCGAAACTGTAATTGAAGACGAACTTTTACTTGATGATGGAGGTATTACATGTGCAGCTCTTGACAAGCACTTTGGTAAGAGCATCTTGAAGATGTTGAAAACCTCAGACCACGGAAGATACATATCCGAAATTGGATTTTCTGAAGATTTGAAAGTTTGTGCCTCGATTGATTCTATCAACGTTCTTCCTATGCTTGCCGGGAATGTACTTCGACTTCAAAAAGAACTTCCATCTAACTCCACGCGAAAGACCTGATACCTTGGAACAGCAGGATGGCAGATAAAAGCAGAAATACACAATCTTCATCGTCTCGAAAAACCCAAAGTACATCGGAACGAAGACGAACAATCATAACCATCATCAGCTTTGTCGCTGGCTTAGTTATGGTTCTTAGTATTCTCAGTTACTCTACTGATGACGAAGCTCTTCTCGATCAGCTTACTTTTATCGATATTTTTCGTTTACCATTTAATGAACATATCAGGGTAGTGGCTTCCGAGTTGCATAACAGATTGGGTTTATTTGGTGCGCTCGTAGCCGATTTTTTTGTAAACTCGACTGTTGGATATTCTTCTCTAATGATACCGACCCTGCTTATTCTCTGGGCATGGTTCATCTTTCGGAAAAAAGAATTTCAAAAACTAATTACGTTCACGAACTACTCAATAGTTTTTATACTTTTGATTTCAACTACTTTCGGTATAATAAATCTGATTATTACTGATGTAAATAAAGAGTGGAGCGGTGTAGTTGGTGCTTTCCTCGCTGATATTGCCATAGGGATACTTGGGCAGGTTGGTGCACCCATCGTCATTCTGACAGCTCTATTCATTACGATTGTGCTGGCTATCGATCTCGATATCCATAAATCAATTGATAGAATAAAATCAATTTGGGATACGATTTATCAAAAATTCGCTCGGTCAGAATCGACTACCTTCCCGAGCGAGTTCGAGACTGAATCCGATGTGATGATACATAAATCGGATGAAGATATGCCTCCTTCTCCAGTTATCGAAGAAGAAACGAGTTTGATTGAAACAGAAGATGAGTATGAAGAAATTCAAGCCGAACAAAACACTGAGGAATTAACAACTTCTGTTGAAGAACAATTACTAATACCAGAAGTTGCGGCGAAAGCAGTTCCTGATAGGAACGATGATGGAGAAATTGATTATGTTTTTCCATCAATTGATCTGCTTGATGTTCATCGCCAAACTGACACAATCCCCGATGAGGAATTAAAAGCGAACGCAGAGCTTGTCCGGGCAAAACTTGCTAACTTTGGAATTGAAATTGAAAATGTGAGTGTTACGCCGGGACCTGTTGTTACATTATATGAACTTGTTCCAGCTTCAACTGTAAAAATAAGTCGAATCGTCAGCTTAGCCGATGATCTCGCACTTGCACTTGCTGCAAAAGGAATTCGCATTATGGCGCCCATACCGGGTAAAAGTGCTGTGGGTGTTGAAATACCTAACAAGAATCCTTCTCTTGTATCTCTGCGAAGTGTTTTAAACTCAACAAAGTTTCGTGATATGAAGGCAAACCTTCCGATCGCACTTGGTAAAAATATCTCGGGCGAGGTATATACAGATGATCTGGCAAAGATGCCACATCTCCTAATTGCAGGTTCGACCGGATCGGGTAAAAGTGTAGGAATTAATACTATTATTGCAAGCTTGCTTTTTCGACTTCATCCATCAGAAATAAAGTTTGTAATAATAGATCCGAAAAAAATTGAGTTAGCCCTGTACGCAAAATTGAATCGGCATTTTCTTGCTGTTTCACCAGACGTAAGTGAAGATATTATCACAACTTCGAATAATGCCGTATATGTATTAAAAGGTGTAGAGTTAGAAATGGAAAAACGGTACGATCGGTTAGCGGCAGCCGGTGTAAGGAATCTTCAGGATTATAATGAACGATTGAAAACGGGACGTTTGAAAGATACCGAGACCGTTATCCACCGCCCAATGCCATATCTTATCGTCGTGATTGATGAATTGGCAGATTTAATGCTGACCGCCGCAAAAGAAGTCGAAGAGCCAATAGCACGCCTTGCACAGCTTGCACGTGCTGTGGGAGTTCATCTCGTCCTTGCAACACAAAGACCTTCTGTCGATGTCATAACAGGTGTTATCAAAGCAAACTTTCCAGCACGCATTGCGTTCCAAGTTGCCACCAAAATTGATTCGCGAACCATTCTCGATATGAATGGTGCAGAACAGCTTCTTGGTAATGGTGATATGTTGTACTTACCTGCGGGAAGTCCCAAACCGATCCGCATTCAGAATGCATTTATCTCTACTGAAGAAGTTGAACGATTAACTGACCATATTGCAAGACAACAAGGATATAACAAACCGTTCCAGCTTCCCTCTATAACAGAAAAAAAGAAATCAGGTTTGCACGGAGCTTCGGGAAGCAGAGATGAATTTTTTGAAGAAGCTGCTCATCTGATCGTCAGGCATCAGCAAGGCTCCGTCTCTTTAATTCAGCGCCGATTAAAAGTCGGTTACTCTCGTGCGGCACGCCTTATCGATGAGCTTGAATTGGAAGGAATTGTCGGTCCATTCGACGGAAGCAAAGCTCGGGAAGTTCTTGTAGAAAATGAGGAACAACTGAACAATATATTGAAAAATTTATGATTCATATTTTCAAAAAGATTTTTATTATATCCGCTATACTTACGGTCTTCTTGGTTATTTTAGTCGATGCCTACGCCGGTGATGATGCGGGAACAGTCATTAAAAAACTTGAAAAGAAGTATGATTCAATCCGTGATGCTTCGATAACGTTTACGCAGTCTATAGAGTTTGGCGTAACGAAGGCAAAACAAACATTCGATGGAAAACTTATGATGAAAAAGGGAAATAGATATCGGATTGAGTTGGAGCAGGAAACAATCGTTACAGATGGGAAATCAGTTTGGTTGTTCAACAAATTGAACAATCAGACGTTGATAGATAAGTACAAGGAAGATCCGGCTTCATTCACACCTGATAAAGTGCTTGTGAACGTTCCTATGAATTACAACGCTGTGCTGCTTGGCAAAGAAAAGATTGACGATAAAGATATGAGTATCCTGAAATTCACACCGAAAAATGAGAAAATAAAGATTAAATGGATGAAAGTATGGATCGATAAAGAACAATGGCTAATGAAAAAAATCCAGCTTCTGGATGCAGGTAATAATCTTATCACATATCTTGTGAAAGAATTAAAAATAAATACAGGAATCCCTGACAGTCAATTCCAATTTGTTGCACCAGCAGGCGTTGATGTAATTGACCTTCGATAAAATTATACTGAGCCATTCAATATTATTCCCATGAATCGACGAGTAAAGAGTTTTTTAAATTATTTAATCAGCATAGGTTTAACCTTCGGTTTTCTTTATTTTGCTTTCCGCGGAACAGATTTTGTGAACTTATGGGAAATCCTTTCACGAACAAATTATCTATGGGCATTATCTATGCTGCCGTTTCTTATGATCAGCCACATGTTTCGTGCATGGCGATGGGAATATTTTTTGCGTCCAATCAAGAAGGATATGCGGTTCCGTAATTTATTTTCAGCCACAATGGTCGGGTATTTGCTAAACAATGTGTTACCGCGTTTTGGTGAATTAGGCAGGCCCTATGCGCTTGGTAAGCTTGAAGGTATCTCGCGAAGCGCAGCATTTGGTACAATTTTCATCGAGCGTGTCTTCGATATACTTTCCTTTATGGTCGTTGTTGCACTGATTCCGCTGGTCTATTCAGGTCCACTAACTCAAGCGTTTCCGTGGCTTGAAGAAACAGGAATTTGGCTTACTTCCGTAACGATTTGTTTTCTTGCATTATTTATTTTTCTCATGATGCGACGGGATATTGTTGTTCGTTTTATCAATTTTATCACACGGCATATTTCTCCAGCCAAAGCGAAATTTGTCGATCATATTACTAATTCGTTTTTAGATGGTTTTCTTTTCTTGAAAGAGCCAAGACATTATTTTATGATCGCGCTTCTTAGCGTACTCATCTGGGTATTTTATATCATTATGATGTACTTTCCATTCTATGCTTTCCAATTGGTAGAGCGATATTCACTCGATCTGAGTACTGCATTGGTTGCTCAGGCAATTTCGAGCTTAGGTTTTATCATTCCAACACCGGGCGGGACTGGATCGTATCATTATTTTATAATCCAGACGCTCACAAAATTGTATAGCGTTGATGAAGAACTTGCACGAAGTTACGCGACAGTTACCCATGCTATTGGTTTTATTGGAACCAGCATTGTTGGGCTCTATTTTTTCTTGCGCGATAAACTTCACCTCGCTGAATTTATGAAGCGTGATTTGACTCGGGAAGAAAGTAATGAGCATACACGCGATCGTTCATAACGATGATAGATTTTTTCTAATTAATATTTTTGTATAACTAATCAAATAGGAGCTATTATGAAATTAAATCGATTCACAACCTTAGTAAGCATTATTCTTCTGCTCGCATCTACTGCGATGTTCGCTCAGGAGAAAACAGAAAAAGAACAATCTAAAAAGGAGAAAAAAGTGGAAACAAAAATAACATCCAATCCTGTGATAATTATGGAAACTAACATGGGTGTAATAGAACTAGAATTATTCACAAAAGAAACCCCGAAGACAGTAGAAAATTTTCTGGGTTTGGCTAAAAAAGATTATTTCAATGGAATAATATTCCACCGTGTCATTGACAATTTTATGATACAGGGCGGGGACCCAACAGGTACAGGTATGGGTGGCGAAAGTATCTGGGGTAAAAAATTTGAAGACGAGATCAATCCTAAATTCAGATTCGACTCTGCTGGTATATTAGCAATGGCAAATGCTGGTCCTAATACGAACGGCAGCCAATTTTTTATTACGCTGGTTCCGACGCCATGGTTAAACGGTAAACATACAATTTTTGGTAAAGTTGTCAAAGGTATGGATGTAGTGAAATCGGTAGGTAAGGTCGAAGTTACGAAACCAGGCGATAAACCAAAGAAAGAAGTCGTGATGAAAAAAGTTTTCTTGAAAACCGAAAAACAAAAAAAGTGAAAAAATAAAATTATTCTGTTCTAAATACCGATGCCCACAACCAAATCAAATGGTCTTTCGCTTCAGGAGATTCTAAAAACTCTTCAGCAGAAGAAATTTTCAAACCTGTATCTCCTTTATGGTGAAGAACATTTTCTTATTGACGAGGTCGTTGATATTTTGATTGCAGAAGCAATTACCGAATCAGCAAAAAGTTTCAATCTTGATGTTCTTGCTGGAGAAAGTGCAGATGCGAAAGATATCGTATCGCTCGCATCTGCGTTTCCTATGATGTCCGACTATCGTATCGTTGTGGTTAGAAATTTTGATCGTGTTGATAATAAAGAATTACTGCTTCCACTTATAGAGCGTCCCGTCTCAACTACAATTGCAGTTTTCATAAGCGATAAAGCTGATTTTAGACAGAAGATTTATAAAACACTTCAATCCAAAGGAATCGTTATCGAATTTAAACAGCTTTACGAGCAGGATATTTCTGAATGGATTGCAAGAAGAATCAAGATGCTCGGAAAGAAGATAACACCTGAAGCATGCGAGTTACTTCAATCTTATGTAGGAAGGTCACTCCTTGAAATAAAAAACGAAATCGATAAGCTCATGATTTATGTCGGTGATAGAAGTACGATTGGAGTTGATGATATCAGTGAAGTAGTAGGTTTGATAAAACAATTTACAATCTTCGAGCTGCAAAAAGCGATCGGTCAAAAGGATATATCTCGAGCCATAGAGATATTGTATCATATGTTAGCTGCCGGTGAATCACCTGTTGGAATGATAGTTCTGCTGTCTCGGTATATCCAGAAGGTATGGCAAATGCAGGAATTGCTGAGCAGAAATACTCCGAGGCATGAAATATCAACTGCTTTAGGAATCAAACCATTTTTTCTAAAAGAATATCAAGACGCGGCACGTAATTATACATCTTCTGAAATTGAATATTGTTGTACTTCACTTTTAGAAACAGACGAAGCTATAAAATCTTCTGTTTCGGACGAGAAATTAATAATGACACTTCTTTTGTATAGAATGATCAAGTCTAACGGTGTCTCGTTGGTGTAAGAATGTAAACTTCAAACTGCAAGCGATGAAAGGGTTACTGTAAAAACAACCTCATATCTTTATAAAATACATTGTTTTTTAGGAAATATTCAGGTATATTTACTTTCCTTAGACCACAATGGTCGCTGAAAATATAAAAAATATTAAGAAAAGGATAGCGGTTGCTTGCCAGAAAGTAGGCAGAAAACCAGAGGATATCACATTAAGTGCGGTAACTAAGACGTTAAAGGCAGCATCAGTCAAGGAAGTTGTTGCTGCCGGCATTTTCGATATTGGTGAAAATTATGTTCAAGAATTACGCGAAAAACGCGAACAAGTTCCTGACCCGCGCATTCGCTGGCATTTTATCGGTCATCTGCAAACGAATAAAATAAAATACATTGCTGATTGGATCTACATGATCCACTCGGTGGATTCACTTGAGCTTGGCGAGCAATTATCGAAATGGATGTTAAAGAGTCAAAGAGAATTAAATATTTTAGTAGAAGTGAATACAAGTGGTGAAAATAGTAAATTCGGTGTTTCGCTTGAATCTGCCCATCTATTAATAAAGGATTTGAGAAAATTACCAAACTTAAACGTATCGGGCTTGATGACAATGGGACCATTTCTCCCTAATCCTGAAGAATGCCGCCCATCGTTTCGACAATTGCGAGAAATGAAAGAGAATCTGGAGAAAGAAGGATATTCACTTCCGATTTTATCTATGGGAATGACGAATGATTTCGAAGTCGCAATCGAAGAAGGTGCAACCATCATAAGGATTGGCACCGCTATCTTTGGCAGCCGGACAATATCAAAAATTTAAGATGAAATATACTGCTTCAGAAATAAAAAATCAGATATTTAAGACAAAACTTCATGGTTACGATATTACCGAAGTTAAAAAATACTTAACGGAGTTAGCTTCGGAATGGGAGTTGTTTCAGAGAGAGCAAAGTACTTTAAAAGATAAAGTTATCGAGCTTGAAACAAGGCTTAAAGATTACACCGCAATGGAAAAAGCGATACAGCAAACATTTATGCAATCGCAAGAGACAAGCGGTAAAGCAATCGAGAATGCTAAAAAAGAAGCTCAGTTAATTATTCAGGAAGCTGAAATCAAAGCGACAAAGATGCTTGATAAGTCTCGCTCCGATTTAATCACGATAAAAGAGCACCTTACGATTCTAAAGGCGAAAAAGGAATCAATCGTTTCGCGGTTCAAGATGTTGTTGAATTCAGAACTTGAGTTAATAAAAGCTTTAGAAGTTGATGAAGAATCACAAAACCAATTGCAGTTTGAAAATCAACAGGGCTCAGCGAAGGATAAATCTGAGATAGAAGAAATAATGAGGAATTTGGAGTAAGTAACTTATGACACTTCGTAAGCAGATCGATGAAGCCGTTGCATATATACGGAAGCACACAAAAATAAGACCCGAAGTTGGTGTAATTCTTGGCACTGGATTGGGTGGCTTGGTTAAGGAAATCCGAAAAGAGATGGTGATAGATTATGATGAAATTCCGCATTTTCCGATATCAACTGTGGAATCACATCACGGAAAATTAATATTTGGAACCCTCGCGGGGAAAAAAATCGTTGCGATGCAAGGGCGGTTTCATTACTACGAAGGTTACACAATGCAGCAAGTTACTTTTCCAGTGCGTGTAATGTCGGACAAAGTCGGACTTGGCGTTAAAACTCTTTTAATATCAAACGCAGCGGGCGGAATGAATAAAATATTTCGTCGAGGTGATCTTATGTTAATCACCGACCATATTAATCTTCAAGGGGATAATCCGTTAATCGGTCCAAACGATGATGAGCTTGGTCCTCGGTTTCCGGATATGTCGGAACCATACGATCGTAGATTGCTATCCCTTGCTAATAAAATTGCTCGTGAACTGAAAATAAAAATAAAGCATGGGGTTTTCGTTGCAGTCCAGGGTCCAAATCTCGAAACGCGTGCTGAGTACAGGTTTTTACGGAATATTGGAGCTGATGCTGTTGGTATGTCAACCGTTCCAGAAAATATAGTTGCCAATCACATGGGTATGCGTGTGCTCGGTATCTCGATTATAACTGACGAATGTTTCCCTGAAACACTCAAGCCAGTATCTGTAGAAGAAATCATCAAAGTTGCGAATAAAGCAGAACCGAAGTTGACGAGGATAATGAAAGAGTTAGTTAAAAGATTATAAGAATGCAGGTATTTGGTAAATTGCTGATATCTTATTTAAGTAGAAAGTAAATTTAAAAAGTGTTCAAAGATCTCACAGATAAAATAAATTATTCACAACTTGAGAAGAAGATCTTAAACTTCTGGAAAGAGAACAAGATTTTTGAAAGAAGTATTTCTTCACGTGAGGGGAAACCTGGTTTTACATTTTACGAGGGACCACCTACTGCCAATGGGCGTCCAGGCATTCATCATGTTATGAGCCGTACACTAAAAGATTTAGTTTGCCGTTACAAAACGATGCGGGGATTTCAAGTTCATCGGAAGGCAGGGTGGGACACTCATGGTTTGCCCGTGGAGATCGAGGTTGAGAAGATGCTCGGTTTCAAACATAAGGAAGATATCATCCAATACGGTATTGCAAAATTTAACGAAGAGTGTAAAAAATCCGTCTGGAAGTACAAAACCGATTGGGAGAATTTGACAGAGAGGATGGGTTATTGGGTTAATTTAGATGATCCTTACATAACGTTCACTAATGAATATATCGAATCTATCTGGTGGGCGTTAAAGCGATATTATGATGAGGGATTGATTTATAAAGGGTATAAAATCCAGCCATATTGCCCACGGTGTGAAACTCCATTATCATCTCACGAGGTTTCACTCGGCTATGAAGATGTTAAGGATCCAAGTATCTACGTGAAGATGAAATTGAAGGGTGAGGAAAATACTTATTTCCTCGTTTGGACAACCACACCCTGGACGTTAATTTCTAATGTTGCACTTGCTATAAACCCAAAAATCGATTATGTACGGGTTGAACATAAAGGTGAAAATCTAATCCTTGCTGAAGCAAGGTTGGGTGTGCTTGACGGTGATTATCGAATCGTTGAGAAATTTAAAGGTAAAGTTTTGATCGGGAAGGAATATGAAAGACTTTTCAGTTATCATTCTGTAAAAGAAAAAGGGTGGTATGTCATCGAAGGAGATTTCGTTACTACTGAAGACGGCTCCGGTATCGTTCACATCGCACCGGCATATGGTGAAGACGATTACCAAGTATCGAAAAAATATGGTTTACCGACAATTCATCCTGTTAATAAAAGCGGTGAGTTTGGTTCAGAGGTTACAGACTTCCCCAATAAATTTGTAAAGGATGCTGATCCAGAGATCATCAGAAATCTAAAAGAACGCCACATTCTTTATAAAAAAGAAACGGTCACTCACAGTTATCCTCATTGTTGGCGCTGCAAAATGCCTCTGCTTTATTATGCTCGTGAATCATGGTACATAGCGACAACAAAATATGCTCACCGTATGGTCGAGCTGAATAAAACCATAAATTGGTTTCCTCCTGAAGTAGGTGAGGGCAGGTTTGGAAATTGGTTAGAGGAGAACAAAGATTGGTCGCTCTCACGCGATCGTTTCTGGGGAACACCTTTACCGATTTGGATTTGTGGAAAGTGCGGTAAACAAAAATGTATTGGCAGCATTGCCGAATACCGTCAAGGTAAAGGTGTAGAGGAACCGCTTGATCTTCATAAACCCCATGTAGATGAAGTAATATTCGATTGTGTGTGCGGCGGCGAGATGCAGCGGACACCTGAACTGATCGATGTCTGGTTCGATTCAGGTGCAATGCCGTTTGCACAGTGGCACTATCCGTTCGAGAACAAGGAACTTATTGACTCAGGTGAGCAATTGCCGGCAGATTATATATGTGAAGGCGTCGATCAGACACGAGGATGGTTTTATTCACTTCATTCAATCAGTACGTTCCTTTTCGATAAACCGGCATATAGAAATATTCTGGTAAACGAACTTATACTCGATAAAGAGGGACAAAAGATGTCCAAATCGAAAGGGAATACAGTTGACCCATTTTACATAATCGATAAATATGGTGCAGATACGACTCGATGGTATCTGGTTACCAATAGTCCGCCATGGAGGCCCACACTTTTTGATGAAGAGGGCTTGGGAGAAGTTCAGCGTAAGTTCTTTGGTACACTCCTAAACACATATGCTTTTTTCGCATTGTATGCCAATATCGATAAGTTTGATTTTTCTGAGAATCGGATTCCAATCAGCGAGCGGCAGGAAATTGATCGCTGGATAATCTCAGTGTTGAATTCGCTTATCAAGAAGTACGACGCCGCTATGGATGAATACAACGTAACTGAGGCGGCACGCGCTGTTAGCAGTTTCACCATCGATCAGCTATCGAATTGGTATGTGAGACGGAATCGGCGGAGATTCTGGAAGAATGAGATAGGCGCGGATAAACTTGCTGCTTATCAAACATTATATGAATGCCTCATAGTCATTTCAAAATTGATGGCACCGTTCGCACCATTTCTTGCTGAAGAAATTTATTCAAATTTGAATTCCATTACAAGGAAGGAAGCTTTTGAATCGGTTCACCTTGCAATCCTGCCTGAAATTAATGAAAAAGCCATCGATCTTGCACTCGAATCGAGGATGGAAAAAGCACAGCGGATTGTATCGCTTGTACGCGCGATCAGAAACAAATCGAACCTCAAAGTCAGGCAACCGCTTAAGCGAGTGATTGTTCCAACTACAAGTGAACGTGATAAAGAAGAAATCTCGCGCATGGAGGATGTAATCCTCGATGAGATAAATGTGAAGAAGGTTGAATATGTGAGCGACGATTCTGAGATCGTCCATAAAACTGTGAAACCAAACTTTAAAGTTCTCGGTCCGAAGTACGGAAAAGCAGTTCAGCCGATTGCCGCCGCTATCCGGAATTTCACAACAAAAGAAATAAAAGAACTTGAAACTAAAGGGCAGCATACGATTCAAGTTGAATTGAAAGGAACTGTAATTGTGCGTGAAGATGTTGAGATATTGCATGAAGACATCAAGGGCTGGATTGTTGAGTCGGATAATACATTAACAGTTGCACTCGATACAGAATTAACACCAGAATTAATTGACGAGGGGTTCGCGCGTGAGTTCGTTAACCGTGTACAAAATATGCGGAAGGATGCTGGATACAACGTTACCGACAGGATACGCATTTTTTACAAATCCGACGATAAGCTGTCGGATGCTTTATTCAAACATAAAGATTATATTATTAATGAAACATTAGGGATAGAATTCGATAAGGGAAACACACCCATTGGCGGACATACTGCTGAATGGGATATCAATGGTGAACCTTGTACGATAAGTATTAGTCGTGGACAATCGTAAATTTAAAAAACAATCCGCATCAGGCGGAAAGGGGTAAGTCAATATGGCAAAAAGTAAAAAATCAAGCACTATTTCAGAAAATACAATCAAACTTCTTAAAGAAAAGGCAAAGAAAAGAAAAATAGAGAAAGCAAAGCCAAAACCTAAACCAAGAAAATTAATTCGCGTGAAACCAGTGAGACATGAGATCACTACACCGGACGCGAAAATTTCTCAATCAAAAAAGAATAAGTATTCAGCGGAAGAGCTTGCTTATTTTAAGAAGATAATACTGGAAAAGAAGAAAGAAATTATAGAAGAATTAGATGCGCTCCGGAATTCTATGATGGATACCACGACGGGTACGTATGTGTCTGAAAATTCAACCTATTCTACGCATATGGAACAAGGAACTGATTCGATGGAACGAGAGAAAACATTTCTATTTGCAGATCGTGAAGGAAAGTTTTTAAATTACTTAGAAGATGCCTTAATCCGCATCGAGAAAGGTGATTATGGGCGCTGCTTTACCTGCGGCAAGCTGATTGAAAAAGAACGTCTTGAAGCGGTGCCTCATGCATCGCAGTGCTTGCAATGTAAAGTGAAAACACATAAATAATTATTGAGAAAGATATTATCCAATCGTGCGTGTTCTTTATTTAAGTCTCGGAATAATTCTATCAGATCAGATAACTAAATTATTAATTAAAGGAATCTCCCTCCCACTTCTTGGCATCAACATAGAGGGTTTTCAGATCGGAACGAGTATTCCAATAATAGGTGATTTTCTTCGGCTGACATATATCGAAAATCCCGGGATGGCATTCGGAATTGACATAGGAGGGAAGCTGTTCTTCTCAATCTTTTCAATTCTTGCGAGTATCGGGATATTATATTATCTGTATAAAGTTAGGAACGAAGCTCTCTCGTTTCGCCTGTCGCTCTCGATGATTTTGGGTGGAGCGGTCGGGAACCTGATTGATCGTGTTTTTTACGGTGTATTCTATAATGAAGGACCGTTGTTCTATGGAAAAGTAGTAGATTTTATCGATGCTGATTTTTTTAACATAAATTTAATCGGTTATCATCTCAATCGCTGGCCCGTATTTAATATCGCCGATGCATCAGTAACGTGCGGTGTTATTTTATTACTATTGGCACAAACGAAAACTTCGAAAGAAAAAATGCTCATCACCGCCGCTACCTCAGATACTTCGGCTGATACGAACAATACCCACCAAAGTAATTCTCTTTAATCGTGACGACTTCATCGTCTCGTACTATAGATATCGTTGTTCCTTCCGGAAAAATCCGAGAACGGCTTGATGTATTTTTGACTCATCATATAGAAAATGCCACCCGCTCAAAAGTTCAGCAAGCTATCAAACAAGGATATGTAACGGTCAACGAAACAATTATAAAAGCGAGCTACAAGATTTCGCCTGGCGATATTATTCATGTTTCCATCCCAAAGCCACCTCCACCCGATGTTATCCCGGAGAATATTCCATTAGATATATTATTCGAAGATGAATACCTTCTCATTGTCAACAAGCCTGCTGGGATGGTAACTCATCCTGCTTATGGAAATTATTCAGGGACGCTGGTGAATGCTGTTCTGTATCATTGTAACAATAAACTTTCGTCGATAAATGATATAACGCGCCCCGGAATTATTCATCGTCTTGACAAAGATACTTCGGGTCTGATGGTAATTGCAAAAGATGATACGACTCATGCACGTCTTTCAAAACAATTTTCTCAAAGGACTATCGGTCGTGAATACTGGGCAATTGTTTGGGGATGTTTTGACAAAACAAAAAAAACAGGAGTTATCGAGGCATCGTTGGGACGCAGCAAATCAGACAGGAAGAAGATAGCTGTAAGTGCATTGGGGAAATCCGCGGTTACTTCATACGAAGTACTCGAAGAGTTCGATTACTTATCACTTGTCAGATTGAAACTCCGGACCGGACGAACTCATCAGATTCGGGTTCATCTGCACCATATTGGTCATCCCGTCTTTGGCGATCCGACATACGGTGGGCGGCGGATTGCTTGGGGTGGTACGGATAAGAAGAAAAAAGAAGAAGTACAGAGTCTATTAAAAATCATCACACGGCAGGCACTTCATGCTAAAACTCTTGGTTTCATCCATCCTATCTTGAAAAATGAAATGATCTTCGATTCTGAATTACCGGCAGATATGCAGCGTCTTCTTTCAATTTTAAGATTCGGAAAAGAATGAATTTGTATTTTCGATGAAGAAGAAATACATTACTACATCGAAAACATTGTTTAAATAATTATTTAGGAAGCAATAATCATGTGGCGATTATTTTTATGGTTGATATTTATAGTCATTCTGATCTTTGCAGGTCTTTTTCTTTATTCATATATCCAACCACCTGCTGAGGGAAAAAACCCTGATGAGAAAAGAGCAATTAAAACTGCCCTCGAAAATGTCGGGCTGAATGTCCCGAACTGGCAAACAATCATCGTATGTGCATCAAGGGAAGTTAATACACCGCGGCATGTAGTTTGGGAAACATGGTCACGTCTTGAAGAATGGACCCGGTGGGCACCACAACTTGTGAAATCAGCTAAGTGGCATGGAACTGATGGCTGGAGGAAGGGTGCTTTGTTTGAGCAGGTTCTTGATTTAGGATTTCCATTGGGCGAAGAAACTTCAATTGAGACGGTAAAAACCTGCATTTCTGGATCGGCAGTGAGCTGGTGGAAAAAAAATCGAAATTCTACTGTATCTCGACTCTGGTTGTTTGAAGACACACCGGGCGGAAAGACTCGGGTTATCTATGTCGATATCACACATGGTTCTTCAACATGGATGATTAAGCCGCTCGTTGCGAACAGGTGGGAAGCAAGATTTGCTGGTGCTATCGAAGGGCTTGCGATCCGGTCGTTGCGCGGGGGTCGGTTGTATTGATCTGAAATTTTTTAACATTAATTACATTAAGGGGACTTCTAAAAATATCAGACTTATATTTTTTAAACGCAAAGATCGCAAAGGAACGCTAAGCACGCTGAGATATTTTGAGTTTTTAGAAGTTCCCTTAAGTTGAATGCCATCTTTCGATAAGGAACTTGCTGAACTTCTAGACCTTCAAGATTTGCCAGACCTTGAAGGTCTAAAAATTGCGAAGCCAATAACGATACTGAATTTATCATGAAACTTCCGCGTGGATTCTGCATAGATACGCCAATTGGAAAAGATAGACCTGATTGAGCGCTAGTACACAAGGATGAAAAGCGATTATACTTTGTTGCTGAAACCAAATCGTCAATTCATTACAATGAAATGCACTCGCACGAATGGCAAAAAGTGAAATGTGGGTATAAACATTTTGATGAGTTTCCCGAGGTTGGATTCAAGCATGTGAAAGAGCTGAAGGATCTTTTTTAACACAAATCAAAGAAATACATTTCCGTGAGAAATAATGTTTATTTCCAATATTTTAAAAAAACCTCACGGGTTTTTGCTGTGAACTATTTTTTTACACTATTTGAGATAAGTATTATGTTCCCATTCTCTTTCACCTTCACCCAATACCCTTTAAACGGCACAAGCTCAGTCGTTGACTTATAAATGTCATCATAATAATAAAATTGACTCATTATAATATCAGGTGGGATAGTTTGGATAGTCAATACATCTACTGTGTTCGATATTGAACCAATCATATTCCAACCGCTACTAACATCAATCGTATCGCTAAATCTATCCGCTCCTCCTACCCAATTATCCCCTTTAAACTTCACCCAATATCCTACGCCGTTAAATATAGAATCTTTCATTACGTATGACCCAGTGTACACAAACGCACTTGACGATGCATTGGGGAATAAATCCTTTGCTGTGTTGTTGTATAACATCATCGGTAACGATAGCAAATTCCATCCACTTGTATATTTCCAGCTCGTGAATGTATTATGATACACAATTGGCGGTGTTTCTTTCTCCATCCCATTTTTATCTACAACACGAATAAAATATTGAACCACCGAGCCGTACATATTTGGTATTTCACCTGACCAGATATTTCCAGAAACATAATTGAGGTGAGTTGATTTCCACTGTTCATTATCAACTTTATAATTTATTTCTGCAATCTGAATACCTGCGCTATCACTTGGCAATGGTGGACAAGCTTCAATCTGTGCAGTTACTAGTCGTGATCCGGCATTGTTCGTATCCCCAAGCTGATCGTATGAAATAATATTTGGTGGTAGATTCCCCGTAATCGTCATACTGTACCAGATGTTTATATTTACACCGCCAATTGCTCGCCAACCTTTTTTAGAATCTGGTCCATCCAAGGAATCTTTTGCACGGAAGACCCATGCGCGTGAAATTTCAGGAACACGAGTGTGTGATGCTCCAAATTGAATTGTGTAAGCTGGGAGTGCCCATTGCCTCATAAAAATCACAAAATTCTCTCCAGCCATAACTATTACAGGGAATGAAGCATCCATTGGCCGATGGTAATTAATTTGGTTTGGTTTTACAATTTTATACCCACCCCATTCGCAATCTCCAAAACAAATATCACTTCCGAATGGTGGAATTGATGGTACAGAACCAGAAACAGTTGAATACCAAGTTGTGTCTGTTGCCTCCCACCAAAATGCACCGATTCCTGAATAGCTATCATGAGTATTAATAAAATGTCCCCAGTTTTGAGGTGGAGGTGGATATGGGGAGATCCCCGGACCCAAATTTGGTCCAATCCGTGAAATTTGAGCAACACACTTCATTAACAATGTGTCAACTCCATTGACGTCTCCAACAGAACAAAATATAGTATCGATATACCCGCTTGCAGGTGCAATAAACCATGTGGCGATAAGATCGCGCTTATGGATATTGATCAATGTGTCTGTTGGATAAGATGAAATTGGATAACCATAAATATGTCCCGAAGTCGGACATGAACTTGAAATCACATCCTGCTGTTGAGCAAAACATGTTTGCAGTAAAAATAAAATTATTAATATTACTCGAATCATAATTCCTCCATAGAATTGATGTTATTAGAATTCTTTCGCAACCTCATAATTAAAAAAGCACGATTTGAAATGTGATAACTACTAACAAAATGTAACCCTTTGTTTACATATTGTCAAATCCCAAACAGGATATTTACTTTGTTAAATATTCATTTTATTTTAGGCATAAATTAACACAGTCAAAGAAAAATGATGTAATGCAATAATAATCATCAAAATTTCAAGTTCTTCCATTATTCATAATCGAAACTCGTTACATACTTCGTCCTCGGGATTGTATATGTTCTATCTCCAGAAACTTCAATCGGATATGCAAGCTTATCGAAGACAACTTCGATAGTTTCCTGTACACTCTCTTTTCCAATTGTAGAAAATTGCACAGGGATCGAAAGAATACTATCAGGATAAGAATACCACTCTATTTTCCTTTTGAACTCATCTGTGCGGAACTGTAACGGTGTTGAAAAGGCGTTCAACGATTTTCCATCAATTGAATAAGAAATCGAAATAGTGTATGGTCGGAATTTTGTGGATAATGTTAGCTCAATATCGTAATGAGTCGTGTCGCTGAATTGATGTTTTTGTTCATGACGCTTAAGATTTACCCATGTTGTATCGAAGGCAACGGGGGGTTGCATTTTTATTTCAGATTTATTTGCGTTAATCATAGTATCCCCACCAGCATGGGTAAACTTCAGATTGTTAAGGTACTCAGAGCTTTTTATGGTTATTGATTTTGATGATGAGTTCATATCGTACTCTTGCTCAATATCAATTGTATGATACCAGAGTTTATTAAATCGTGGTATAAACAACAGATAAATACCCATACCGATGAAAAGAATTATAAAAATTATAAATGTCGTTTTTGTTCGCAATGTTGTAATCAAACATCTTAACGCAGGTGTGTCTCTTAAGACGGAGGTGAGAGCCAGGAGAAAAGGAAGGATGTAAATGCTAATCAGAATAACAGCACCGAAATTCAACATCAATTTCATTGATGTTGTCAGAGGGAGATCGGTACTCATACGGAAAAATAATTCACTCCATTCAGAAAATATTAATCGAATCATCCACCACGGGGAAAGTACAATAAAGAATAGTTTCAATAGCGGCTGACGGACAAGCATCGCTAAGCTGATAAAGAATAATGCGACACCGGGTTCAACTATTAATTTAAAATTAAATATTCCCAATCCAATTAGGAAAACAAGAAGCATGATTACGGCACGCTTGAAAAGTAGATACGGACATTGAGAAATACGAATCTTTTTACTCAAACGAATTGCTATCGAGCCACCGATAAATAATGCAATTAAAGCAAAGAGATAGTAACATTCGATAGCTGGTATCCACGGATAGCGGACACCTTTTATCCAACCGATTAAATCGGATGAAAACCATCCGCACACAACAATAATAAATGAGAATAGAAACAATTTACTACCAGACCAACGAATTCTGGTTAGCGGGTCTGTAAGTTCACGTCTTTTTCTAACTGTAAAAAATGCTGTGATCGTTAACCCAACAACAATGACAATGAAGCTCCATAAGCCCCAATGTGTAATAAAGATTGGAAATCCAAATACTGCCCAGAGCCAGTACCACTCTAACACGCGGTTTGGTGTTCCACTATCGAAACGCTCAACTAATTTTACAATAAGATCACCAGTTCGCTTTAAGCCAGCTGGTTCAAAGTTTTCAAAATTATCTGCGGGCGAATGAATCGGGTATGCAACATCCGTTACGAAGGCGATAGCCGGAATCCCGATTTGAAGGAACGGTTCATGATCAGAGCTCGCACCCTGAGGCAAAGAATAATTGAGTGAGAAGAAATGTGTTGGGTAGCTAAGGTTGGTATAGGCAAGTTTATTATATTCTTCGTAAGTTGCTTTCACCAACCATTTCGGCGCACTGAGGCTGCCATATGCATCAGGAGCGAAATCAAGAATACCGAGTCCATTTGCCATATCAACCTGCAGCATTTGCACAACGCTATCGATGTCGGTGAAATTTGTAACAAAATGCTTAGAGCCAACAAGTCCTTGTTCTTCGCCACCAAAGCAGCAGAAGACTGATGTCGACTGCATTTGCCGTTTTCCAAAAACACGCGCAACTTCCATAACGACTGCTGACCCGGAACCGTCATCGTTAGTACCGGGTACTTCAGGTGAAGCAGAATCGATATGTCCTCCGATTACGATGACGCGTTTGGTTATTCCTCGCTTGATTCCTACCGCAACACCTGTGTTTGTATTCCCGCGTGAAAAACGATCGATCTTCATGATATACACCGTATCGCAGCCGTATTCTTGAAACTTTTCAGCCGCGAAGTGGAGTGCTTGTTGTTCGGCAGGTGAACCCATCGGGCGTGGACCAATATCGACACTTAGATATTTTAAAAGCTCGTGTGCATTCTCCTGGGAGAAATCTGTTTGTGCACTAAGGAAGGGAAAATATATGAGTAACGAGAAAGTTAAAGCGATTAATTTCATTGGAGATTCTTTTCAAAGAAGTTCAGCAGCCGTTGCTCGTATTCAATGCCCGCAATCTCCCATATATTATTGTGAGAAGCACCTTCTATTGGATAAATTTCCTTAGGTTGATTTGCACATTCATATAAAAGTATCGAATACTGATGTTTGATGAGATGGTCAGCAGTACCGTAAATGAAAAGAATCGGGATGTGAATATTTGATATTGATTCCAACGGCGAGACCTGACTTGCTTTGAACTTTGCCCGCAACTCCGAGTGTATTATGACGAGATTCCGAAGATAATGAAATGGGAGCTTTATCATTCTTTTTTGATAATCGTCAAAGATTGTCCGTAATGTGGCGAATGAGTTTTCAGCCGCTACAGCCGCGATTCTTGAATCAATCGCAGCAGATTGGATTGCTACCGCTGCCCCCATAGATGTACCAAATAATCCTATCTTACCAACTGATAAATCAGATCGAGAAAAAAGATAATCTATAATCTGAACAACATCGAATTTTTCATGCTCACCATATGTACAGTACTTGCCGCCACTATACCCATGGCGACGAGAGTCGTATAAAAATACATTGTACCCTTGAGCATGAGAAATATTCGCAAAGCGTAATCCATCAATTTTACAGTCCGCAACACCATGAAGGTAAATAAGTGTTCCCTTTGCTGGTCGATTGGCTTTTATGAGCCAACAGTGAAGATTGATATTATCAGTAGTGGCAATATTTATCTCTTCATATGGTAAATTCAACTCATTCGGTGTTATCGGTTTACCGAGTTTACGATAAAATTCCGCTGTCCGCCTTCTTGGTTGTAAAAGCAGCGTTGGGCCAACGAAGAAGAGTATAACAGTTGCCGAGATTAAGAACGTAAATATTACGGCAGCTAATATGATAATGAATAACATGGATTATTTATTTTAATATAGGAAGGGAATTTTTAGAAAGCAATAGCAAACTTTGATTCCTTCTCCCATTTTAAAAAAATCTTCCCCCTCTCTACTTTGTTACAATAAGCTTCTTCACTTCGTTGTATAGAACTTTTCCGCC
>JASEHD010000099.1 GCA_030019075.1 Bacteroidota bacterium | reverse complement strand
AGACATCGTTGGAATTATTTCATTATGTAGATGCACAGTACAAAGCGCTCACACTGGAGATAGAGCATATGGCGTTAACAGAGAAGTACCGTGAACGTGTGCGATTATTGACGACGATACCTGGAATCGGTATTTTTACAGCCATGGCGATTCTTGTAGAGTTGCAGGATATAGAGCGATTCAGAAGAGCAGATCAATTAGCAAGCTATCTTGGGCTAACGCCGAGCCAACGCTCAAGCGGAGAACGTATCAGGATGGGACACATTACACATTGTGGTAACCCACGACTAAGAGCACGGTTTGTAGAAAGCAGCTGGACACTTATACGCTATGATGAAGGTGCGCGAAAAATTTATGAGCGAATTAAACATCAGACTGGAAGCAGCAAGAAAGCGATTACAGCAATGGCACGAAGGCTTGCAATCAGAGCCCGACGTGTGCTGATTGACAAAAAACCGTACACACTCAACGATGGTGGCATGTTACCATCCGGAAGAGATAAGAAACGAGAAGCGAAACGGTTAGTTTTAAAGAGAGTTATTACACCACAGAAGATCGAACAAGAAATGCCAGACCATGGTTTTGCTGCTGCGAGTTGTGTTTGACAGACAACACTTACATACACGAACCACGATAACAGTATATGGCTGGTAGCTTTTGAATGTCGCACGAAGTTATGGTAGGTCTCTATAATGAGAACCACGAATAGGAGCTTGGTCACAAAGGTGTAATTTATCTAAAAAGGAGTTATATTTATTGACGAGATTGGTTTTACAAATATTAAACTTGACTTTCAATATAGGAGCAACAAAAATGTAAAATGAACCATTGCTTCGCTCACAGGAAATTGTCGGTAAGAGTTCGCTCCGCAACGGCATTTTTGTTGCACACGTTAAACACCATTGCGGGCGTTGCATCTTGAAAAACATTTACCATTATTTCATAGGACTTTATGAGAAGAACCACAACAAACGGAATCTGCACTTACTGTAATACCGAGATCTCTAAGAACTCGCGATCAATTCTCTCTCACTTGACAAACTGCCAAGGTAAACATCCCGCAGAGAAATCTGATGGAGTAGACTACGTGCTTATGCTCATCCAGGGCAGATACTCACCGGGATACTGGCTGGTTATCAAAGCCAAACCGGATATTCCTATGAAAAAGATTGACACATTCATCAGAGACATATGGGTCGAATGTTGCGGGCACTGCAGCGAATTTTCTGACAAAAACGCCACGATACCAATGA
Organism: Bacteroidota bacterium; assembly: GCA_030019075.1. Lineage (GTDB taxonomy): Bacteria > Bacteroidota > Ignavibacteria > UBA10030 > SZUA-254 > JASEHD01. Next base: position 11,443 of record JASEHD010000099.1, on the reverse strand, counting down.
CTCGACATTTGACTCACGTAATTTCAAAAGGTCTCAAGATCGACTATGTATATGATTATGGCTCTTCAACTGAATTAACCTTGTCAATGATTCAAAGAATACAAGATGTCGACGATAAAGAAATCGCCATTCTGTTTCGCAATAAAGAACCCGAATTCGAATGCTCATCGTGTGACAAAAAAGCTATCGCAATTTGTCCATATTGCGTTGATGAAGGTGATGGACTTTTATGTCAATCCTGCATGGACAAGCACAAATGTGTCCAGGAGGAAGGTGAGAATATATTATCACCTTTTGTAAACTCGCCAAGAGCCGGAGTTTGTGGTTACACAGGTTCCATCGATAAACAGATAAAGAGATACTTCCCTAAGAATGCTTTTTAATCCGCCTTCGCGTTCCGCTTCCGCCAAGGTTACGTCGGACAAGTCAGCTGATGAGATGACACGGGTTTAATTCCCCGCTGCTTGGATACGAAACTGTCCGAAAATCCTAAAAGACTGTCATGTTGATCCCGTTTTAGCGGGAGAAACATCTCTTTTTATCAATTTTCAATCAGATTCTTCTCCCGCTTTCGGGCGGGATCAGAATGACTTTTCTTCCTTACCAGTTCTCGGACAGTTCCTCCGACTCGCTGAGTTGTAAATTGGCTGTGTATTATCTGGGATAAAAGTCGGACTTCTACCAGTTGGATGTTGAATCTGCAGGGACTATGGCTACATTCGTGCATCCTTCAGTTATTAAAGTCATGAATGAAATAGGTATTGATATTAGCAGCCACCGATTTAAAAGTATGCTCGATTTCGTAGATCAGAAATTCGATTTAATAATCACAGTCTGTGAAGAAATTGATTCTATATGTCCCATCTGGATAGGAGCGGGTGAAAAATTCCACCTTGGATTTTATGATCCAGTTAGAGCTAAAGGTACGGAAGAACAAGTTCTTGATGAATTCCGACGACTTAGAGATGAAATGAGAGGTAAAATTGTTTCCTACTTAAAAAAGTTTTTCAATATATAATGAACCGAAGTTACGCAAAATGGTCATTCTGATCCTGCACGCTGTGCGGGAGAAGAATCTTTGGATCCAATTTCAAGCTTTTATTAGATGTTTCGCTTCGCTCAACATGACAAATAGTCAACTCTGCGTAACTTCAGTAATGAACAAGAAAACAATCCCCAATCTCATATCGCCCACCAATACGCCACCTTAACAAGAAAAACATCTTCATGATCGGGGGCAGTTGCAAGGTTAGAGAAGTCTCTGCCGAAATCGAAGTTACCTGGATTTGCCTCGTGAATAGTGCTGCGAGTCCATACGAAGTACGCTGTCGAGCCGGGTAGAAATTCCCACCTAAAGACGGCATTTAATCGAATTGATTTGTAATTGAAGTCGGGATTCAAAATCTGGAAAGTATTTGTTCCATTGCCATCAGTGTCAACTTCATAACGATCCTTCTCAGGATTGTAAATTATAGTCGATGAGTTTTCACCATATTTATTAAATGTGAAAGTTCGCGGTCGGTCAAATTCTTTGAAGTTGTAGTAGTGTCCGACTGAAATAAGCGGTTGTAAGAATAATTGCAAACTGAGTTTTGGTGTGAACGTCCAATCCAATCTGATACGTGCTGAGAGTTCTTTTTGGTCAAGCTGACTGAAAATATAGCGTGCACCATAGGTTTCATTCATTGAAGGATCATTTACGGGATTCTTGTATGCATATTCGATAGGATTTCCGACAGAATCGAATTTGACAGCTTTTCTCACATAATCGCTTTCAACCCACTGAGCCATATTTATATTCCTTGTGTATTGGGGAGAAAATCGTAAATTCATATTCGAAGCTGGTTTCCATTCAATACCCGGACCTAAATTAATTTCGAATCCACCAGATTCACTTCGGTGGGCACCAATCTCGAGTTCATACACAATTTCCTTTCGGTAATCAGTCGATCCTTCAATGTAGGAATGATATGTCCGATTACTTTTCATTATTGGTCCACCGCGTGTAGAATAAACATCTACCGCTGGCTGATTGAATGACGTCGATCCATTAAAACTCCAGTAATTCATTAACTGAGCATTCCAGAAAAGGAAATACCCTTCGTTAAGTTTGTTGCCTGCGAAATCATAATTCCTGAATGTTGCAATGTTTAGTCCTTTCCTTCTGAAAGTCCCATCTGGTTCATACCAACGGTAACCGAGAACGACGTGGCCATTCATGACATTTGTACGGAACATAAAACCTAAATCGTTTGCATCAAAACTGGGACTTATCAAACCGAATGCAGTGTTGAAAACAACATTTCCTTTTTGTTTATTTATTGCAACCCGACCGGCATATCCGCTCATATGAGTCGCAGTCGTATCCACGCTTAGATTATCTACATCTGGTCGTTGAAAATAATGGAGGAATGACTCTTGGACATTGACCATTCGTTGTGTTGAACCTTCGATTCGAGTGGTTGAAAACCAGCCCGACATTACGTATTCCCGATCCGGGTCTAAGTTCGTCCATCCATCAAAACCGAATGCATACGATCGCTTATTGAATTGATCAACAAGATAAGGTTGGTTAAGATCTCTTAATACTCCCGTTCCGATAAATCCAACGGCTTGTTTTCCATCATTGAATTCATACAAACTTCTAACGACATTATGCGATGCAAACGGCTCAACTACATCAGCATATCGATTTCCATTTATTCTATCTGCAATATGAGCATATTCACGTTGTGTGAGTGTATGAAGTGTTCCAAGCGACCAGCCATCACTAAGTTTACCGGTTAGTTTGCCTGCGGCAATAATTGTTGTTGCATCCGGTGTATTTGTATATCCACCATGTTGAACATTTCCAACAGGTGACCTGCCTATACGTCGACTATAAAAATAATCCGGGTTTCCCCAATTAAAGCCGAAGTTATTATTAACCCCACCATATCCAAAATTAAAATAGTTTGCACCCTCTACAAAGAAAGGCCGTTTCTCGTCAAAATAATTTTCGAATTGTGTCAAATTCACAATGGCAGGATCAACCTCAACCTGACCGAAGTCGGGATTGATAGTTGCATTCAATGTGAGATTGCTGCCTAATCCAAATTTTAGATCGGCGCCTATCCCGCCAGTTGTTTGGCTGCCATCGTAGAAAGGATTATTTTTTGAGATCTGATTTGTAATTTTGTTCTTGCCAACGACATAAGGTAAAACTTCAATTCGTGTGGGTGGATGGATATCTCGAATACCAATTAAATCTGCAAAGTGAGAAACGAAACCACTTTCTTTTTTAGGAACCATGATGAAATGATCTTCTTCTTTTAATCGTTCAATACCTCTGACAAAATTTACTCCCCAAATGTATTCTTTTTGTTCTTGGAAACGAAGTTGTGAATACGGAATACAAAACTCTGCCGTCCAACCTTTGTCATCAATTTTTGTTGCAACATCCCAAACACCATCCCACGATTTATCATCCCATGAGTCGTTGAAAAATATTCCATCAATAAATGAGCCACTTGGATACACACCAAAAAAGAAAGCATTTCTTCTATCGTGGTAGGAATCGATTCCAAGTGCGAACCAGTCGGCGCTAAGCTCAGCATCGCGTCTACCTATCCGACTTACTATCGAATCTGGATTGTCGTCGTACATGCGTGCGGCAACATATAATGCTGCATCGTCATAAGCCACCCAGACCTCTGTTTTGTAAGTCGGCTTTGCACCTTCCTTAGGATCGCGTTGGGTAAAGTCGGATACTCCCGGTCTTTGCCATTCATGTTCGGATAAAATGCCATCAACTATAATTGGATTGGAAACTCGGACTGCTTCTACTATAGGGCGAGTGGTAACAGAGTCGAGATTGATTGCGTAGAGATTGTTAATTAGAAAAAGAAGTGGAATAAGTATTACCAAGTATTTCATGCAATTATATATTATAGATTGATGGAAAAAGCTATTGGTGTAAACGAAACTGAGCTAAAAATGTTTCAGATTTGAATAATAAATCTTTTATAAGCTTTTGTTCAATTATGAAATTGACAAATTTGCATTTTTCCAAATTTTTTTGGATATTTTCTATCCGAACTAGTAAAATAATTATACTTTTCTAAATAACAATCGTTCAGAACGATGTCGATAATTGTAAATAATCTATCAAAATACTACGGTGATGCAAAAGCTGTTGACGACATCACCTTCGAGGTACATACGGGTGAGATATTAGGATTTCTTGGACCAAATGGCGCCGGGAAAACCACAACAATGCGTATCATTACTTGTTATTTATCTCCGAGCGCTGGCTCAATTAGTGTTGAAGGGCATGATGTTCACACGGATTCGCTCGAAGTGCGAAAGCTTGTAGGTTATCTGCCCGAGCAAAATCCGCTTTATCTCGACATGAATGTCTTGGAATATCTCCAATATACTGCTCAACTTCAGAATGTTCCTAAACCTCTAATTCCACGACGCATGAAAGAGATGGTAGATGGTTGCGGCTTGGGTGAGATGAAACATAAAGATATTGGTCAACTCTCAAAAGGTTACCGTCAGCGTGTTGGTCTGGCTGCCGCGATGATACACGATCCTAAGGTATTAATTCTTGACGAGCCAACCAGCGGTTTGGACCCAAACCAGATTGTAGAAATACGAAGTTTGATTCAAGCGCTTGGAAAACAAAAAACTGTAGTTTTATCTACACATATTCTACCCGAGGTTCAAGCAACCTGTAACAGGGTTATTATCATTAATCGTGGAAAGATTGCAGCGGATGGTCCGATTGAAGATCTTCAACGTAGTCTGCATGGCGGCGAGAAAATTTTAATTGAAATCGAAATTCCGGATGATCAAACTTTCGAAATGGTCTCAATCCAAGTGAAAAGTGTACCTGCTATTGAAACAGTATCGTTAATTGACCAACGGAATGGCACAATGAAATTAAGCGTTGAAACTTCCACAGCAACAGATATACGGAAAGAGCTTTTCCACCTCTGCGTACAAAAGGGATGGGGATTATTAGAGCTTCATCGTGTGCAAACAAGCCTCGAAGATATTTTCAGACAATTAACATCAGATTCTGTACAATGAACATAACAAACATAAAATACATTTTTCAGAAAGAACTTAGATCGTTCTTTAATTCACCGGTCGCATACATTGTGATTGTAGTGTACCTGGCAATCTTAGGTTGGTTCTTTGTGAGCAATCTATTTATTAACAATATCTCGACCTTACGAACGGTATTCGAGATGACGCCCTTCTTATTGTTATTTTTCGCACCTGCGATGACCATGCGCTTGATCTCGGAAGAGAAAAAGTCAGGTACTTTGGAGCTCCTCTTCACTAAACCGATCAAAGAATATGAAATCGTTACAGGGAAATTTTTAGCGGTGTGGGCTTTATATTTCTTTACACTCTCACCGACACTTTGTTATTATCTTACTGTGTCGATACTCGGCACACTTGATACCGGTGCTGTAATTGGCGGTTATCTTGGGCTCTTATTGGTTGGTGCTGTGTTTTTGGCTGTCAGCGTATTCGGTTCAGCACTCACGGAGAATCAAGTAGTTGCGTTTATTGTGAGTTTATTCATCGTTTTTACTTTATTTATTCTTGATAAGATTCTCTTCTATCTACCCACCTCGATCGCTGTTGTTTTAGAATATGTTAGCATCGATTATCACTTCTCAAACATTGCGCGTGGAGTGATTGATACAAGAGATATTATCTATTATTTTTCAACCATTGGCTTTGCACTATTTTTAGCAACCAATGTTCTTCAAAAACGCCGTTGGGCATAATGGAGTGTATGAGCGCATGAATCGAAAACAAGCAATATTACGAATTCTTCTTACACTTGGGATACTCATCCTAATCAATATTATCGGGCTCCGATTTTTTAAACGTCTCGATTTAACGAACGATAATATTTTCACACTCTCGGATGCGAGTAAAAATCTTGTCCACCAGCTCGATGATAAATTTTTAGTTAAAGCATATTTTACTTCCGATCTTCCACCCGAGTATGCAAACAACCGGCGTGACCTTCGCGATCTCCTCGATGAATATCGTGCATATGCGGGAGGAAATTTTCAATATGAATTCATCGATCCGAGCAAGAAAGACGATGTTGAACAGGAAGCCCAGCGCTACGGAATACCGCCAGTTCAGGTTCAAGTTTTAAAAGAAGATAAGCTTCAGATCGAAAAGGCGTATATGGGCATGGTATTCCTCTTCGGTGATAAACAAGAGAGAGTGCCGGTTATTCAAACAACATCTAACCTCGAATATGAGATAAGTTCTACAATCAAGAAGATGACTTCAAAGGAGTTGAAAAAAGTTGGATTCCTGACCGGGCAAGGAGAGCCGGATCTTCAGCAATTCAAACGATTCCAGGAAATATTATCGAAACAATATGAGGTTACTACTGTAGATATAAGTGATGGAAAATCTATCCCGTCGGATATTGTTGTTCTATTGATTATTGCTCCTTCACAGCCGTTCAAGGATTGGGAAAAATATCTCATCGATCAATATTTAATGAAAGGCGGGAAGATTGCTTTCTTGATAAATAAAATCAACATCAATCTCCAAAGCCAGTATGGACAACCGCTTGATGTAAATTTAGATGATTTGATTGAGTCGTATGGAATTCGGATCAATACCGATCTTGTACGAGATGCAAGCTGCGCCTATGTGAACGTGCAACAACAAGCTGGTTTTATGGTTATTCAAAATCAGATTCCATTCTACTTTTTACCGCGTGCCAGTGAATTCGATAAGAAGAGCCCATTGGTTAAAGATTTAAGTTCTGTTGTCTTCTATTTTACAAGTTCTATCGATACAACTCTTACTCGGTCCAAAGGTCTTATTGCAAATGTACTGGTCAGTTCATCAAAGAAGAGCGGCAGGCAAGAGAATTATTTCATGATAAACCCAACAGCCCCTGTTACTAAGGAGATGTTTAATGAATCAGGCATTCCACTCGTTGTAACTGTAGAGGGTGCATTCCCGAGTGCTTTCGGTACTAAATCTATCGGTGTCGATACCTCATTTAAAGGCACACTTGATTCAACGAATAAAGTGGTAGCAGGAAAATTATCCAAGATAGTCGTTATGGGAGATGGAGATTTTCTTCAAGACCAATACTCTGGTGGGAACCGTGATAATTTTATACTTCCAAGTAACCTTGTCGATTGGCTTGCAGACGACATCGGTTTGGCAGCGATACGCGCACGTGAAAGTGGAAGTAAGCCGCTTGATGAAGTAAGTGAGGGAACGAAGACATGGGTAAAAGGCCTTAATTTAGCTGTTCCGCCAATTATTGTTGTTCTGGTGGGTGTAATTCGCTGGCGGTGGCGGATATCAACACGAAAAAAACTTGAATCACGTGGATTGTAAAATTATGGAGAGAAGTTTAAAATGAACCTTACAACTAAACTACTCGTTGCTCTGCTCATTGTGCTTGGTGTGATCACCTATTTCCTTTTACCATCGGGAGAAGAGCGTGAGGCAAGCTATAAAATCCCCGTTATTTCATTGAAGGTAGATTCGGCGGCTGTTACGAAGATCGAGATCAAGCAGCCAGCTAAATCAATTACTATCGAAAACGTTGGTGGTAAATGGACAATCACAGCACCCGTTCTTTATCCTGCTGATGCTGCTGTTGTTGCACAATTACTGAGTGGTTTCTCAAAATTTAAGATAGGAAGTTTGATTTCCTCCAATCCGGAAAAACAACAATTATTTCAAGTTGATACGAGTGGAACAAGACTATCGCTGACTGATCGCTCAGGCAAGTTGGTGAGTTTAATTATCGGTAAAATGGGTCCTTCGTTCTCCGAGGTTTATTTCCGGCTTCCTGAATCGAAAGATGTATATTTAGGAGAGGGAATTAATAGTTGGACGATCAATAAGGATTTAAAAGATTGGCGTGATCGGTCTATTATTCGTATACCTTCAGAAATGATCCGAGAACTATCTTTCACAAAAGCTGCGAAGACCCACATTGTAACTCATGACAGTGCTGGTTGGAAATTTGGTAACAGAGTAATAGAAACCAATGAGATAAATTCCCTCCTCAACGCACTGAAAGATTTGCGTACGGAGGATTTCATCGATTCAGTTATTGATATAACAACCAAACCGATAAATGTCGCCATAAAAGGTGCTGATGACGTTATTTTAAATTTATATCCGAAATCTCCCGACTCAGCTAAATACTACGTTCGTTCATCGAAGTCATCGCAAATGTTCAGCATTAGTAAATCAACAGCGCAGCAGATTATCGATCCGTTAAGTAAGATTGTTGGCATAAGTAAGCCCGCTGCGGAGATTGTTGAGAAACCTAAAGAGGATGTTCCACCGCCTCCCCCAATCGTTTCGGAACCGAAAGAGGATGCCCCAAAACCCGAAGTAAAACCAATCAAAGAGCCGGCAAAGGTAACGACAAAACCGCCGATTACAAAGGAAAAGCCCACAGCACCACCGATAGATAAAGAAGAACCACCAAAAACTCCACCGACTCCCAAAAAGGTAGAAAAGGTTCAAGAATCGAATCTTGAAGATGAGGGCGATCTTATAGTACACACTGTAAAAAGCGGTGAGACGATGACCACAATTGCAAAACATTACAAGGTTCTGCCTGAACAAATTATCAAATGGAATTTATTAAAGTCAATAAGCGTGAGACCTGGTCAGGAACTTTACATCTACGTTAAGCAAAAATAATATTGGGGAATGGATTTCTTTGATGTGCGATTCACGGTCATGGTGAATCGCACATTTTTATTTTACTGTAAATGTGTGAACTTTCCATCGATTATTTTCAATTATTTCGTCGATTTTCGGATGGTGAGTCAGATATAAAGTAAGTATTTTATAATTTGCATCAAGGGGAATTTCAATAACTCTCGAAGTGTCCAACTTGTCATTCGGATTCATAGGTAAGTAGGGGAGATGGGTAACAGGGTCTCGCAATTTCATAACACCTGGATGCGAGAGAACAAGATTCACTTGTTGGTCACGCAAATAACCAAATGGAGACATCCGTTGATGACCGGGAGTTGATCCAATGAAGAACCCACTCCGTGCAATCCAGGCATCATTCAAACCATACATATCAATTGTGCGTAGCCCTGAATAATAAGGAATCGCTCCCGCTGCTGTGGTTGCAATTGTTACATCGGGAGTATCATTGAAAAAATGTCCAAGCGCCTTACCGATACCGCTCCAATTCTGACTGTCTGCATAAATATGCCCGTGCAATTCTACTATTGGTTCTATCCTATCTGATGGTTTGTAAGTAAATGTATAAACATGGTGTATCGAGCCGATAAATATGAGTCCGATCAATACCATGCGGTATCCAGTTTTGTTGACGAAATGGAATATTACCCAACTAAAAAAGATAAACAGCAGCGGTAATATTGGAACCATGAACCTGAATTCCATAAAGTCACCGCCAATTTTTATTACATACAAGAGCCACAAAAGAATGATAGCGGTGAGGATCAACATCGTGGAATTATGGTTTTTTAAAAATGATCGTATGGCAAATACCCCAACGATAAATAGAGGGAAGAGAAGATAGGAGAAGATGAATCTGTATATATAATGTAAACCGTTCAATGGAGATGTAACAGCCGAAGCTTTTATGTAAAATGTATTTGGGAGGATATCACCGTAATAGGATAACTTCCATAACATCCATACACCAACCACAAAAATGAGAGGGGAGATGAATACAAAAAGTTTTAGCAATTTATGTTTGAAGGTGAATGATTCTTTCAAGGTATGATAGATTGTTACAGATGCGAGGATTCCTACCATGAGTACTGAATCAAGCCGTGTAAGAATAGAGATAGTAAGAAGCAGAGAAAGTAGAAAAAGCTGATTCTTCGACCATTGATTGAGGAGCAAACCCTGAATACAAATGTAGCTGCTGATTACAAAGAGAGCTGCTTGCATCTGTGTTTCAAGTCCACCTGTTGCAAAACAGAAGAAGGTATAATTAGTCCCTAAGAGAATAACTGTTAAATGCGCGATCTTGTGTGAGTTGGTGATTAGAAACGATAACTTATATGTGAAAAAGAGTGAGAGAATGAAAAACAATGTTCCTAAAATATATGAAAGCATTATTGGTTCGCATCCCAGATAGATTCCCAGGCTTATTAATAAAGTCCAAAGGAAATTTGTGTAACCCTCAATTCTTTCGCCTACATTCCAGACAAGTCCATTTCCCTGTGCCAGGTTTTGTGCATACCGGAACGAGATGAAAGCATCGTCCTGTATGAAGCGATGCGACCAGGCAAGGCACACCAACCCTGCAATAGTAATCGCAAGAATGACACTAAACAGTGCCTGTGGACTATGGGATATGTAATCCCGCATGTATTTAAAAACCATCTTAAGGTCCGATAAGCCAGATGGATTGTAAGAAAAAATATGCTAACTATCAAGTCAGGCAAGCCATCCCGAATTGCGACCCACAACCAGGATAGAAGTCCGTCTTCTTACTGGTTTGTGCGTTGCCAGAAGACGGACTTCTGGCTGCATTATCTGATTAAAATAAGTTTCTTTGTCTCGACAAAACCGTGTCCTGAGTGTAACGAAGGATATACAGCAGCTAATCTATAGAAATACATCCCACTCGGCATTCCACTCGCATCCCACACAACTGATTTATAACCTGCATACTGAATCTCATCTAAGACATTATAAATCTTTAGTGTAACTTTACTTGCGACTGATAATTGATACTTGATTACCGTTGAGGGATTAAACGGATTAGGATAATTTTGTTCGAGCTTAAATGAAATTGTTTTTCCATTACCAACTTCTACATCAACAGGTGTTTCTGCTGCATATTTGATTGTTGTGTAGTATGACCACCTTTCATCTATGAAACTACTTCCAGTAACATACACATTACCGGATGCGTCCACAACTATTGCATTTGCATAATCATCATCATTCCCAGGTCCATTATATCTCTTACACCAGAGCGAATCTCCATTTGTACTATATTTGATTGTAGCGTAATCATAATTATATGGATAAGCTCCTTGTGAAGCACTCCTTCCCGTAACATACACATTCACTGATGCGTCTATTGCTATCGAAGTTGCTCTATCATCATAATTTCCAGGTTCATTATATCTCTTACACCATAACGAATCTCCATTTGTATTGTATTTGATTGTAGCGTAATCATAATCTGTACCTGAACCTTTACTACAACCCGTAACATACACATTCCCTGATGCATCTACAGTTATTGAATTTGCTGCATCATAATCATTCCCAGGTCCATTATATCTCTTACACCAGAGTGAATCTCCATTTGTATTGTATTTGATTGTGGTGTAATCATAAGATGTACCTGTACCATAACTAATTCCCGTAACATACACATTCCCTGATGCATCTACAGTTATTGAATTTGCTGCATCAT
>JASEHD010000098.1 GCA_030019075.1 Bacteroidota bacterium | reverse complement strand
AATCGATTGGCGAACCAGCAACTGAATTGGCAGCTCCTGCACTTGTAAATGCAATTTACAATGCAACAGGCAAGCGGATTTATGAAATTCCTGCAACTCTCGAAAGAGTTTTGCTCGGGCATAAGCTCACGAGAAAAGGTGAACGTGGTTCAGCGAAGAAAGAAGAAGTTTTGGCAGAATCATGCAAGATTAGATCGGAGGGAAGATGAAACCTTTCGAGTACAAAGCGGTTCACTCAATTGAAGAAGCGTGTTCGGCTTTAGCTGAATACGGTTCAGATGCACACATTCTTGCTGGCGGCACTGATTTATTAATCGAATTGCGCAAACAGAATATCAGAACACCAAAAGTTGTTGTTGATATTTCATTCATTAAAGAATTACGCGGGATCGAATCTATCAACGGAACAATCAATCTAAAACCGCTTGCAACACATACACAGCTTCTTCAATCTTCCATCCTCCATCAGTACGCATCATTGCTTTCTTCTGCGGCTTCGGTAATCGGTTCGCCTCAGATTAGAAATAGGGGAACAATCGGTGGCAACATCATGAACGCTGCCACATGTGCAGATACGGTACCACCATTAATCGCTCTCGGCGCGAAGATAACATTGAAATTGAAAAGCGGTTCAAGGCAACTTGATCTTTCAGATTTATTCATCAAACCGTATCAAACAAAAGCTAAACCGGAAGAACTTTTGACTGAAATTAGTTTCCTGAAACTTTCTCCAAACGCAAAAAGTTCGTTTATCAAACTCGGAAGAAGAAACGCACTTGCAATTTCACGTTTAAGTGTTGCCGCAATTTTATTTTTTAATGAGAAAGGAATTATAACTGAAGCTCGTATCGTTCCTGGCGCCGCGCTCCCTATTTGGAGAAGAGTAACTGAAGCAGAACAGATTATGATCGGAGAGATACCATCGACGGAATTGTTCAAAACCGCAGGACAAAAAGTGTCTGAAGTTATGATTTCGCATACAGGCAGACGCTGGTCAACAGAATATAAAGAACCGGTGATTGCCACCCTCGTGCGGAGAGCTCTGGAGCAATGCGTATGAACAATCAATCGATTTCAACGACTATCAACGGAAGAAAATTTACATTCGATGTTTATCCCAATCAAACGCTTCTTCATTTCCTTCGCGAAGAATTAGGATTAACCGGAACTAAATGCGGCTGCGAAATCGGCGAGTGCGGCGCTTGCACGGTGTTGCTCAACGGTGAAGCAGTGAATTCGTGCCTTGTGATTGTTCCTCAAATAGATAGAAAAGAAATTCTCACCGTAGAAGGGTTGGCAAAAGACGGTAAGCTTCATCCACTGCAAGAATCTTTCATGAACCATGATGCCGTTCACTGCGGTTTTTGCACGCCGGGAATGTTGATGAGCGCAAAAGCGTTACTCGATAAGAATCCCGATCCTGAAGAAAAAGAAATCCGTACAGCAATATCAGGCAACCTTTGCAGATGCACTGGATATATACAGATTATAGAAGCTGTAAGAGACGTTGCCAATAAAGCATAAAGTGTATAATCTATGATATCTAATTTGATTTTACTCAATATATTGAGTAAATTTACTCAGTATTTAATTTTATGCCCAATTTCACTTATAAAAGAGAAAAATATAACACGCTGCTTAAACGGTTGAACGAAAAACGGCGTTTCATCCAAGTTTTAGCAGGTCCCCGTCAATGTGGAAAAACTACATTAGTTCATCAAGCTTCAAGTGCACTCAATTGTCCCGTTCACTATGCATCGGCTGATGATCCTTCCCCTCAAGGTACGATTTGGATAGAACAGCAGTGGGATATTTCTCGATTGCACACAGTTAAAAATCCGCGACTTGGTTCGGTCTTAGTGCTGGATGAGATACAAAAAATTTCTGGCTGGTCAGAAATTGTAAAAAGATTGTGGGATAAAGATACATTTGATAAAGTTAATCTAAAAGTTCTAATTCTCGGCTCGGCACCGTTGTTAATCCAAAAAGGATTAACTGAAAGTCTTGCTGGTCGATTCGAGATGATTCTACTTACACACTGGCCATTTCTTGAAATGCAAAAAGCTTTTGGTTGGACGATCGAAGAATACATCTTTTTCGGTGGATATCCAGGTTCATCAAGTTTAATAAACGATTTCCAGAGATGGTCAAGTTACATTCGAGATTCTCTAATAGAAACTACCATATCGAGAGATATTCTACTGATGACACGTGTAGATAAACCAGCACTTTTAAAACAACTATTTCATTTAGGTTGTAAATATTCTGGGCAGGTACTTTCTTATCAAAAAATGTTAGGACAATTGCATGATGCTGGCAACACCACAACTCTCGCACATTATCTTGAATTTCTTACTGCATCCGGTGTGTTAACAGGACTTCAGAAATATTTCAAAGCCGATATACGTCAGCGGGCGTCGAGTCCAAAGTTACAAGTCTTAAACACAGCGTTAATAACTTCACAACTAAATCAACCTTTTGAAGATATAATAAAAGAACGAAATACATGGGGCAGACTCGTTGAGTCTGCTATCGGTGCGTATCTTGTAAATAGTTGTACTGAATTATCTGGAAAGGTGTTATATTGGCGAGAAGGAAATCGTGAAGTCGATTTTATCATACAAAAAGGCGGTCATATCACTGCAATTGAAGTTAAAAGCGGAAAGGAAAGAGATAACCTTCCGGGATTGGAAGTGTTTAGCAAACAATTTTATCCTGAGAAGAAACTTCTTGTAGGTACCGGCGGGATTCCTTTAGTTGATTTCTTTTCTACACCCTTAAACGAACTGTTGTAATGAATTTATAATCTATAGATCGAAACTAATCAAACGGAGAACAGATGAATAAAACAAAATACGTTAGCGAATTTTTAACCGATGCACAGCTTCACGCTGAAATCGAGAAATGCGAGTACTGCGAAGAGAAACCATGTAAAGAAGCATGTCCGGTCGACTGTTCGCCTGCGGATTTTATTATGGCAGTAAAAGTCGGTAGCCGTGCTGATTACCGGCGATCTGCCGCGCTCATCATGGGTAGTAATCCTCTTGGCGGTGTTTGCGGTGCAGTCTGTCCTGACACTCATTGTATGAAAGCATGTGTCCACCGGACGTTTGATTCAGCGGTAAACATCCCAGCGGTTCAGGCAACGATTATCGCAAAAGCTAAAGAGTTGACTTCGATGCCGGTGTTTGATAAGTTTCCTCTGAATGGTAAAAAGGTCGCAATTCTCGGTGCCGGTCCGGCAGGAATCGGTGCAGCAGCCGTCCTTGCCCAGAAGGGATATACTATCGATATATTTGATAAGTCGAAGAAACCCGGCGGCATGTGTAACTTAATACCTGAATCAAGACTATCATCAGAAGTACTAAATACTGATATTGATTTCTTTTTAACTTTAGGAAAAATTGCATTCAAGGATTTTAAGAAAATACCCGCGGGTATGAAAGGATATGATGCCATACTCAATGCCACAGGATTAGATGAAGTATTCATTCCTCAAATGATTGGCAGTGAATCAGCAATCGACTGGATGAAGTATCTAAGTAACGCTAAACGATATTCAGTGAAGGGAAAGCGAGTTGCAATTATTGGAGGTGGAGCGGTTGCGCTTGATTGTGCTGAGGAAGCTCTCGCACACGGCGCTTCAAACGTCGAGATGTTTGCGCTCGAAACCTGGTCGGAGATGCCGCTGACTGCAAAAGAAAGACAGGCAACACAGGAATTGGGTATTGCTATTACAGGAAGAGTGAGAATTACAGAAATTCTGAAAAAAGGTAAACTCATTGTCGGATTAAAAACTATTAAAGTTGTGTTGCCGCGAGGTAAGAAGTTCCATCCGAAAAACGTAATTGACTTGAAGGGAACAGAACAAGTTCTTCCGAACGTGGATTACGTAATTATTGCGACCGGAGCGCGTTCATCTAATAAAAAAACAAATGATGTTCGTATGTTTTATACAGGTGATATGGTAACCGGTCCAACGACAGTCGTTGAAGCAGTAGCAGCGGGTAAGAATTCCGCTCTGGAGATTGACGCATTTGTTTCTGGTCGCCGCCTCGAAAAAGCTGAGACTAAAGTTAATGGCAAAACAAAAAGCCGTGTAATAATGCCGGGACGTGTTATGCTTCCGGTTCCGGTCAGTGCTGAATTCTTCGGACGTGAGATTCTCTCGCCGTTCTTACTTTCCGCCGCACCACCTTCCGACGGTTACGAGCAAATGAAGAAAGCTTATGAATCGGGCTGGGCTGGCGGTGTGATGAAGACCGTATTCGATAATATTCCGATTCACATCCCTTCGGAGTATATGTTTGCTTTCTCGAAATCGACTTATGCTAATTGCGACAATGTCTCGGGGCATCAACTTGAACGTGTTTGCCTCGAAGTAAAGAAGTTGATCAAGGAATTTCCTGACCGGTTAACAATCGCTTCAACAGGCGGTCCGGTAACGGGTAACGATGAACAAGACAGTGCAGTCTGGCAGTCAAATACTAAAAAGTTAGAAGCTGCAGGTGTTATGGGAATCGAGTACAGTCTTTCATGTCCGCAAGGTGGAGATGGAACAAAGGGCGACATCGTCTCTCAAGACGCTGAATTGACTGCAAAGATTATCGATTGGATAATGGAAATCGGTGATGCTGATGTCCCTAAACTCTTTAAACTTACTGCGGCAGTAACATCAATCTATCCGATCATCACGGCAATTAAAGAAGTTTTTGCTAAATACCCGAATAAGAAAGCAGGTGTTACGCTTGCAAATACTTTCCCGACACTTGCATTCCGGCAAGGTGCAAAAAAATCGTGGGAAGAAGGAGTTGTTGTAGGCATGAGTGGTGAGGGTGTTATACCAATCTCCAATCTAACTCTTGCCAACGTTTCACGTCTTGGTGTAACTGTTTCCGGAAACGGTGGTCCGATGGACTACAAGTCGGCAGCTAATTTTTTAGCGCTCGGTGCAAGAACTGTACAATTTTGTACTATCGTAATGAAATACGGATACGGTATAATTGATGAGCTTCATTCAGGTTTAAGTTATCTTATGCAGGAAAGAGGTATCAGTTCAGTTAATGAACTTATCGGATATGCACTTCCGGATCCAATTACCGGTTTTATGGAATTAACTCAGGTGAAAAAAATCTCTGCAGTCAATGCTGAGTTATGTCAACACTGCGGCAATTGTACGCGATGTCCTTACTTTGCAATCGAACTCGATTCAAAGAAAATACCTGTAACCGATCCTGAACATTGTATCGGCTGCTCGATCTGCGCTCAAAAGTGTTTCTCGGGTGCGTTGTATATGCGTAAACGGACGAAGCATGAACTTCAAATACTAAACGAGGCTTAATATGACACTACTAATTAAAAATGGAATAATAATTACACTCGGCGAAAAAAACCGGGTACTTTACGATCATGCCGTACTATGTGAGGATGGATTAATTAAATCAATCGCTCCTGTAAAATCTTTTACCGGTACTTATGATAAAGTCATCGATGCGGCGGGCAAGGTTGTGATGCCGGGCTTCATCAATGCACATATGCACTTTTACTCTACTATGGTGCGTGGATATGGAAAGGCAGCCCCGTCGAAGGATTTTAACGAAGTTCTCCATAATCTCTGGTGGCGCCTTGATAAGCAATTAATTTTAGATGATTGCTATTACAGTACATTGATACCGGCAATCGATGCTGTCAGGCACGGTACTACAACACTGATTGATCACCACGCAAGTCCATTTGCTGTACGTGGATCGTTGAACCGCATTGCTGATGCTGTGAAAGAGGTTGGATTACGTGCATCTTTGTGCTACGAAGTGTCGGATCGCGATGGACAAAAAATTGCTGATGAAGGAATCAAAGAAAACACTGATTTCATAGTTCGTTGTAATAAGGATGAACAAAACCAATTTAAAGCTTTATTCGGTCTCCATGCATCATTTACTGTCGGAGACGCGACTCTTGAAAAAGCTGCATCTCTTGGAAAAGAATTGGGAGTTGGTTTTCATGTTCACACTGCAGAAGCAAATTCAGACCAGGTTCATTGCGAATCTCAGCACAAGATGCGTGTTGTTGAAAGGTTTAAAAAGTTCGGTATTCTTGGTCCCAAGACTATTGCCGCACACTGTGTTCATATAAACGAGCACGAGATGGACCTTTTAGCAGAAACAGGTACCGCCGTTGTGCATAATCCGCAATCGAATATGAATAACGCTGTAGGTGTTGCTGATATTATTAAGATGAATGAAAAAGGTATAATAGTTGGACTTGGAACAGACGCCATGACTGTCAATATGATGGAAGAAGTTCGCTCTGCTCTGTGGGTACAGCACTTAGCTCAAAACAATCCAAGCGTCGGTTTCATGGAAGCTTTATCGACACTTCTCGTCAACAATGCGCGAATTGCCAATCGGTACTGGAAACCGTTCGTCGGTGAGTTGAAGGAAGGATACGCGGCTGATATTGTTCTGATAGATTACTATCCACCGACACAGCTTGATGAAACAACTTTTCTCGGTCATCTCGCATTTGGCATTTCGCAATCTACAGTTGATACGACCATCGTTGATGGGAAGGTATTAATGGAGAACCGTCAATTGAAATTAGATATTGACGAAGAACAAATTAATGCACGTTCACGAGAGTGTGCAGCAAAGCTGTGGAAAAGGATGTAGAAATTAACCACGGATTGTACGGATGAACACGGATTTTATATCCGTGTCAATCAGTGTTATTTCCGTGTTATCAGTGGCAAAAGAAAACAGGATAAATAAATGTCAAAAATAATCAAAAAAATAAATACTGAAGTGGTAAAAAAGACAGCAGCACGCTGCCGGGAAAAAGGAATTGTTATCCCCACTTTCAATCAGATGAGAAATCCCGAAACGATTCCGGATAAAATCAAATTAAAACTTTCAAAAGTCGGTTTGTGGGATGTTAATCCGCTTAATCTCTTCCGTATAACCTGGAAGAACGATATAAAGTCTGGATTATATAGCGGAGTGAACTATCTTGAAATCCCCAAAGAAATCACGGGAGTTAAAGCTCGTATCATCGGACTTGTAGGAAAATATTTTCCAACCGGTGCACATAAAGTCGGTGCGGCGTTCGGGTGTCTGGTGCCTCGGCTTGTCAGCGGTGAGTTCAATCCTGAAAAACACAAAGCCGTTTGGCCCTCGACCGGGAATTACTGTCGAGGTGGAGCGTTCAATTCTGTATTATTAGGTTGTACACCAATTGCAATTCTCCCAGAAGAAATGTCAAAGGAGCGTTTCGCTTGGTTAAAGGAAATTGGCGCCGAAGTTATTGCAACCCCCGGATGTGAATCTAATGTCAAAGAAATCTATGACAAGTGCTGGGAACTTAAGAAAGACCCGAACAATATTATTTTCAACCAGTTTGAAGAATTCGGTAATCCGATCTGGCATTATAATGTTACCGGTCCGGCGATCGAGGAAGTGTTTCAATCTCTCAAAATGAAAACCGGTCGCGCATCCGCCTTTATCTCTGCTACAGGTTCAGCCGGTACGATTGCGGCTGGCGATTATCTCAAGAAGCAATATCCACATCTGAAAGTTGTTGCAACCGAAGCGCTTCAATGTCCAACGCTTCTCATGAACGGATTCGGCGGTCATCGCATCGAAGGTATCGGAGATAAACACGTACCGTGGGTACACAACGTCCGAAATACAGATGCAGTTGCGGCAATTGATGACGAAGATTGCATGAGGGTGCTTAGATTATTTAACGAGGAAGAAGGTAAAAACTTTTTGAGCAAGGAGCTGAGAGCTGAGAGCAAAGAGCTGTCACTTCTTGGTATTTCGAGTATCGCTAATATGCTTGCCGCGATAAAGACTGCGAAATATTTCGAGATGAATGAGGATGATGTTATCTTCACAATGTTTACAGATTCTGCGAACTTGTATGGTTCGCGAGTAAGAGAATTAGAGCAAGAGCGCGGAAGATATTCTCAGATCGAAGCCGCAAAGGATCACGCGGCTCCAATAGCACATCAAAGTATCGATTATTTTAAAGAACTAACGTACGTGGATCGAAAAGCTATCCATAATCTCAAGTATTACACATGGGTAGAGCAGCAGGAAAAAACTTACGAAGAGATCCTTGCTCAATGGAATCCTGAATACTGGACAAGTTTATTTGAAGAAGAAGTCGTATATTTCGATAAGTTGATTGAAGAATTTAATAATCTCGGAATGCAAGATTAAGCGCAGATCGCCTTTTTGACTTTTTAATTTTTACTTTTGCATTACAAAGAATGAATATTTCAGAGAAAATACTAAATGCTGGTATTGTTGGTGCGGGCGGCGGCGGCTTTCCCACACATGTAAAAGCCGGTGCGAAAGTTGAATATGTAATTGCCAACGGTGCCGAGTGCGAGCCGTTGATCCATAAAGATTATGAAGTCATGGTGCGTTATCCTGATAAAGTCGTGCAAGGTGTAATGCTTCTAATAGAATCTACGGGCGCAAAAAAAGGTATAATCGGTATAAAAGAAAAGAACAAAGAAGCGATTGATGCAATCTCAGGTGCGATTCACGATCCACGCATCAAGATTCATTTACTCGGAGATTTTTATCCATCGGGAGATGAATTCATTCTTGTTTACGAATCGACAAAAAGATTAATACCTCCCCAAGGAATCCCGCTCGATGTCGGAATTGTTGTAAGCAACGTGGAAACACTCTATAATATTTCTCTTGCTGCCGAAGATCAACCTGTAACTGAAAAATTTATCACGGTTGCCGGTGCTGTTCATCGTCCGTTATCTTTTGTTGCGCCGGTGGGTACGAGTTTTAAGGATGCAATCGCATTTGCGGGCGGTGTAACTGTTAAAGATTTCGGCGTGTTTGTCGGGGGAATCATGATGGGTAAATTAGAATTCGATCTTGACCAGCCGATTACGAAAACAACTGCCGGACTTATTGTTCTTCCAAAAGAACATATTCTAATCCAGCGGAAGAGTAGAACTGAACAATCGATGCGGCGAATCGGTAAATCTGCCTGCGATCAGTGCAGTTATTGCACGGAATTATGCCCGCGCTACATTCTTGGTTACGATGTTCAGCCGCATAAGGTCATGCGGAGTCTCGGCTTCACAATGACAGGCGAACAAATGTGGAATCAATACGCTTCACTTTGCTGTGCTTGCGGACTTTGTACGCTTTATGCATGTCCGGAAAATTTGTATCCCAAAGAAGCGTGCGATACAGCGAAAGCCGATTTGAGAACCAATTCTGTTAAATGGTCGGGTCGCAAAGAGGTTATTCCACATCCAATGTATGAAGGACGTCGAACTCCTCTCAAACAGTTAATAAAACGTTTAGGTATTGAAGAATACAATCATCCATCGAAGTTTCAACAAAAGAAACTCAATTCAAAAAATGTAAATATTCCGCTATCTCAACATATAGGAACGCCTGCGCAACCGATTGTGAGTATTGGTGAATTGGTAAAGCGCGGACAATTAATCGGAGAAATTCCTGACGCGAAATTAGGTGCGCGTGTTCATGCGAGTATTGATGGAGTTATTAAGAGTGTGAATAGAAATATCGTTATTGAGAATTATTAATGATTGGACATATAGCATTGCCGTAAACGACAATGCTATAACAAACAAAGAATCTTGAAAGATCCTTTTCAGATGACCATATAATAATGAGCAAAGTTTTTCATAAATTATTCTATCATGTAATTTGGACTACTCATTTAAGTCAAGAGTTGATTTCTTCTGATATTGAGAAAGTTCTCTATCCCTTTTTCGAAAATAAGGCAAAAAGAGCATCATAAAACCGGTCAAGTAAATATAATGATGGAACATTATGAAGGGAAAGAATAATTATCGCATTGCCGTAAACGACAATGCTGTTTCAAAAAAAGCATCTTGAAAGATACTGTCGGTGTTTTTAAGGTGCATAAACTGTCAGACGGATTCATCCGTCTTTGTTCGTGATAGCGTCACCATTTATGGTGATGCGATAGCTCATATTCATTTAATAATCATCAGTTAATATGACAAAAAACTCAATCGGTCTTATAGAACTATCAAGCATTGCCGCCGGCTATGAAGTGGCAGATGCAATGTTAAAAGCAGCGGAAGTAGAAATTATTCTTTCGCGTTCAATTTGTTCCGGCAAGTACATGGTACTAATAGGCGGTGATGTTGCGGCTGTATCTGCCGCTGTTCAGTCGGGTGGTATTACTGGTCGTGGTTCTATTGTTGATGTGTTCATAATTCCGAATGTTCATCCGGCTGTATTTCCAGCGATTGCCGGAACAAGCAAAGTCGATCTGCTTCAAGCGTTAGGAATCATTGAATCATTCTCAGTTGCTTCCCTGATTGAAGCTGCTGATGCCGCTGTTAAATCTGCTAACGTACAATTGATCGAGCTTCGGCTTGCAATGGCTTTAGGCGGTAAAGCATTTGTTACATTAACCGGTGAAGTTGCAGCGGTACGTGCCGCTGTTGATGCAGGTGCTGCGGTTGTCGCTTCAAAAGGATTACTTGTTAATAAGGTTGTAATTCCACAACCGAGGAAAGAGTTATTATCGGAAATAGTGTAAAAGAATCAGAGGGAATAAAGTGATTGTTTTTTGAAATATTATTGATAATGGTTACCTTAAATATGAATTATGAATAAACATATAACATCTGACCCTAAAATTTGTGGTGGTGAACCGTGTATCGCAAATACGCGAATCTCTGTTTCTGTAATACTTAGTCATTTGGCAGCCGGTGAGTCCGCCGACGAGATTCTAAAACAGTTTCCTCGGTTAACGCGTGAAGACATTCTCGCTGCATTAGATTATGCGGCATATCTTTCTACAGAGAAAGCAATTCCACTTGAATGAATTTTCTCTTAGATGAAAATGTCTGTTTAGATTTGGCTGAAGTTCTCAGGAAATCCGGACATTCAGTAATTGCGATTGCTGAAATTGTAGAACGAGGAATAACAGACGATGAAGTTTGGCAAATCGCTATTAAAAACCAAAGTATTCTAATCACCAGAGATTATCATTTCACAAATCCAACAAGGTTTAATCCATCTGAAATCCAAGGTATTATATTTATTCGTCCGGGGAATTTATCTTCTCAGGAAGAAATAATACTCGTGCAGAAATTTCTCGGTAGAATCTCACCAGAACATTACATCGGAAAATTAAGTATACTTGCCAAGTCGGGGTTTCGAGTTCGATAACTAATAAAACTTCAATATATTTAACAATCTTAAATCCGAAATCTATGTTTGTTCAAATCTTAAAAACCGCACAACAAAATGAATCTCAAGTCGCACAATTTCTCCGCGACATTATAGCAATTAAATCAACCAGCTCACAGGAAGAAAAAGTCGTTTATCGCATCAAAGAAGAAATGGAAAGGTGCAAGTACGATGAGATTACAATCGATCCGATGGGAAATATTTTGGGTCGGATTGGAAAAGGGAAACATATAATTGCGATGGACGCGCACATCGATACTGTTGATGTTGGAAATCCTGAAAATTGGACAATCGATCCGTTCAAAGGCGCGATGAAGGACGGAATCATCTATGGCCGTGGCGCCTGCGATATGAAGGGTGCAATGGCATCGCTCGTGTATGGCGGAAAAATCATCAAGGATCTTGGACTTGAAGACGATTACACGCTCTACATTGTTGGCAGTGTGCAGGAAGAAGACTGCGACGGACTTTGCTGGCAGTATATTATTAACGAAGATAAAATACGACCAGAAGTAGTTGTAATTGCCGAACCGACAAACTTTGGTGTTTATCGTGGTCACCGCGGACGAATGGAAATTGAAGTCCGGGTTAAAGGAATTTCCTGTCACGGTTCTGCGCCGGAACGCGGTGATAATGCCGTCTACAAAATGGCTCCGATTATACAGGATATTGAAAAACTGAATGAACGGTTGAAGGGTGAACCGTTCCTCGGAAAAGGTACGGTTACGATTGCTGATATCCGCTCGACATCTCCATCGCTTTGTGCTGTGGCGGATTCATCTACAATTCATCTTGATAGAAGATTAGCAGCGACAGATACGATGGAATCTGCCGTGAAAGAAATTCAGGAATTACCAAGCGTGAAGAAAGCAAATGCCGAAGTTGTTGTGCTCGATTATGCAGTCCCAAGCTGGCGCGGTTTAACATATCCGACAAAAAAATATTATCCCACATGGCTTCTGCCGGAAAATCATTCTGTACTTGCAAGCGGTGTAAAAACATATGAGGGATTGTTTCAGGAGAAACCGGTTGTAAATCGCTGGGTCTTCAGCACAAATGGTGTTGCGGTAATGGGAATGCACAAAATTCCGTGTATCGGCTTTGGACCCGGAAATGAAATCTATGCTCACATGGCAACGGAACAGATTCCAGTCGAGCATTTGGTGAAAGCGAGTGCGTGGTATGCTGCGTTTCCGAAGATTTTTGTAAAAGAAATTGCCAATAGTTAATAGCCAATTGTCAATTGTTAATTATTTGGATTGGTTGACAATTAACAATTAGAATAATCAATTATTAGTAGCCAATTGTAAATTTATATTGATGTGAATTTGTAAGCAATGAAAAGAACAGGAAAATATTTATGGCAAAAGGCGATGATATTCAAGAGAGACTGATAAATTATTCTGTCGAAATAATAAAAGTTTGTGATAAGTTACCCGATAATCATGCCGGTAAACATTTAGCAGGGCAATTATTGCGTTGTGGTACTTCTCCCGCTGCCAATTATGGTGAAGCGAGAGGTGCTGAGAGTAAAAGAGATTTTGTTCATAAGCTTGGTATAGTTCTAAAGGAATTAAATGAATCAGTAATTTGGTTGGAGACAGTTAAGCGAAGTAACTTACTTCCGGGTCATACGGTTGGACCCCTCCTTGATGAGTGTACCCAGTTGGCAAAAATTATTAACTGATGTTACGCAAACAGAACTTTTTTAGACAAACGGATCGGTTGCAAGGAT
>JASEHD010000097.1 GCA_030019075.1 Bacteroidota bacterium | reverse complement strand
CAATTTCAAAGTATTCCATCTCCGCCATCTGGAAAAAAGCGGACGTTTGTGCTTGCATCACGTGGTCGGTACGAACGAATAACGGATTCATCTCGCTTCCAAACTTATTCCCAACCTGAAATCAGTTCGTTTGGACTAAACACTATATATCCAAATCCATTTAATCCGATAACCACTATTTCGTTTCAGCAGCCGGTAGATGGATACACTCAAGTGATCATCTACGATTTGCTGGGTCGTGAAGTTGCCCGACTCATCGATGCTAATACTTCAAAAGGATCGTACACTGTTAACTGGGATGCGAGTTATCAATCAAACGGAATTTCCTCCAAAGGCGGATACGCCTCTGGCGTATATTTCTGCCGATTCATTGTTTCCAACTCCGCCGTAGGCGGAAAAGTTCTATACAACGAAGTGAAGAAGCTTATTGTAACAAAGTAGAGAGTGGAAAAATATTTTTAAAATGGGAGGAGTTTTTTCCTAAATGTTGCTAATCCCGCCTAATATTCGTAACTTACTCGAAATTCTATAATCCTTAAATGCTCTCTATTATAATTCATGGCGGTGCTTGGGATATCCCCGATGGTGATGTCGAATCTCACCGACAAGGAGTACTTAACGCATTAACGATTGGCTGGAAAACACTTATTGATGGCGGAAGTGCTGTCGATGCAGTTGAACAGGCGATCCGATCTATGGAAGATGATGAAACTTTTGATGCAGGTTATGGATCGCACCTGAATCAACTCGGGGAGGTTGAGCTTGATGCAAGCATTATGGATGGTAAAAAAATCCGATGCGGAGCGGTTGCCGTTGTTCACGCTATCAAGAATCCTATCACACTCGCCCGGAAAGTCATGGATGAAAGCGAGCATATTCTTCTCGTCGGGGAAGGAGCGGAACGCTTTGCCGCTGAACATAAAATCAAGCTTTGCAAGCCCGACGATCTAATCAATAAACGTGAGCGGGAACGCTGGGAAGCATTACAGGGGCGGAAGGATTTCAAAACGAAAGATTCATTTCACAAGCAGAAACGTTCCTCTGATACTGTTGGTGCAGTTGCAATGGATAAAAACAACAATATTTGTGCTGGCACATCCACAGGCGGAACGCTGAATAAATATCCGGGGCGTGTTGGCGATTCACCGCTAATCGGATGCGGCACGTATGCTGATAATGAAGTTGGGGGTGTATCGACAACCGGATGGGGTGAAGCTATGATCAAAGTTGTAATGGCAAAAACCGTAATCGATCTTATGGAAGCTAACGGCGGCAAGCCGCAAGAAGCAGCAGAAAAAGGAATCGAAATTTTAAGAAGAAAAGCCGATGGCTTTGGCGGAGTGATTGTATTAAACAATCAGGGGCAGTTCGGTATTTCCTTCAATACACCTCGTATGGCACGAGCATATATGAATTCAGTAATGAATGAGCCGTTTGCTGCTATATGATTCAGTCTTCTCTCATAGGTCATGTTGTACAACTTCTTGAGCACATCGACGCTGAAGATAAGCCGCCCGATCATCTTACAGGTGAATTTTTCAGACAAAAAAAATATTTGGGTGCGCACGACAGACGATTTATTTCTGAAATAATTTACGGGATGATTCGCCATCGTCGGCTCATTAAAACATTAATTAAACAATTTATCAAACACGCACCATCAGCGATCTCTATGGAAGGACCTCATGTTCGGTATGTCGCTCAGTTTGCTGTCTTTGTTTTCACGGTCGACAAAGGAGCGTTTGTTCCGCCCCATTTATGGATGACTTATTTCCCAAAAATTGATTTGCAGCATTTCCGTGAATGGATCGAGCAAAACCACTCACTTCAAACTGAACCAGAAGATAAAATCACACATCTTGGTGTGCGATATTCATATCAAGATTGGATGGTAAAAGAATGGTTGGAGCAAATCGGTGATGGAGCGGAATTATTGCTTGATGCGTTGAATAAGCCCGCGCCAACAACCATTCGGGTGAACTTATTAAGAGCAAGTCGGGATGAATGTCAACACCGATTGCACGAAGAAGGAATTGAAACCGAAAAAACTTCAATCTCACCATGTGGGCTGATCGCAAAGAAACGTTTCAATATACAATCTCTCAAATCATTTCAAGATGGCTTGTTTGAGATGCAGGATGAGGGAAGCCAGTTAATATCGATAATTGCAGATCCGAAACCGGGACAATTAGTCATTGATGGTTGTGCGGGTGGAGGTGGAAAATCTCTCCACATGGCAGAGTTGATGCAAAATAAAGGGGAAATCATTGCTGTTGATATCAGTGGCGGTAGACTTAAAGAACTACTGACTCGCTCGGATCGGGCTGGAGTCAATATCATAAAAACAAAATTGGCGGGTAAGATTAATGCTGAAACCTTTATCTCCAAAGCGGATCTTGTTATGGTTGATGCCCCTTGCAGCGGGGTGGGAACGATCAGACGCAACCCATATTTAAAGTGGAGTGTATCGGAATCGCTTGTCCAGCATTATGTCCAAAAACAAAAACAAATTCTTCAAAATAATGTACGTTTTGTAAAACCAGGTGGGCGGTTGTTATACGCAACCTGCTCACTGTTCAGGCAGGAGAACGAGAATGTAGTTATATCTTTTCAAGATAATAATCCGACATTCCGGTTATCTCGATTCGATGGATTCAGTAAAAATTTTGATTTTAAACCCGACAGCCCATATCTGACACTCTACCCGCATCTATATAATACCGATGGATTTTTTGTGGCATTATTTACCCGTGTAGAGTAAGAAATATTAATTCTTGACTATCGGTTGATTATTTTCTATATTTATTAAGCTTTTTTTGAAAAAGGTGTGAAAATAAAGAGTTTGGAAGGAGTTGGAGTTTTATGGCACATTCAAAAAATAATCAAAATGAAATTAATATCAGAATTTCAGGGCTCTCCAATGGACTTTATGAGTATCATTTCTCTGCCGAGCCGTCAGCTATTGGATTGGATGCAAACTTTTATCAAGCGGTTGAAGTTAATGCTCAGCTTGAAAAAACATCACACCAGATTTATATTAAAACTGAGATAGAAACACCTGGACGCTTCAGGTGCGATCGTTGTCTCGATGAGTTCGAGATATCGATAAAAGCGAATTTTAACATGTGTTATATGTATAATGCGTTGGAAACCGGAAAGTTTCCCTCTGAAGAAATTCAAGCTATTAGTCCAGACACTGTTTCGATTGATCTGACAGAAGATATACGCCAGATGATCATGCTATCAGTTCCGCTCAAACTTTTATGTGCGGAGAATTGCATGGGGCTTTGCACTCACTGCGGAACCAATAAGAACCATGAATTGTGTAACTGTAAAGAAGAAGTTAGCGACCCAAGATGGCAAGGTCTTCATGAATTATTAAAACATTGAACATTCAAAGGAAAATATTAAATGCCAAACCCGAAAAGACGACATTCAAAAACACGCGGTGCTAAACGCCGTACACATTACAAGGCATTGAAGCCCTCGTTAGCCGAGTGTCCAAATTGCCACGAACATAAACTCCTGCACCGTGCGTGTCCTAATTGCGGTTACTACAACGGGCGATCAGTTATTATTCCTAAAGAATCATAAAAAACACCCGTAGGATAACTTTTCTCAATTTCCCGCACATCGCTGGATTCAAAAGCAATTAAGTAACTTCCTTGGAAGCTAAACACTCACATATACGGATTGCTGTGGATGCCATGGGGGGTGATTTCGCACCCGTCAATGTTATCGCTGGTGCGGTAGATGCATTACGTGAAACTAATAATAGATTTGAAATCGCTTTCGTCGGACCTGAATCGATTATTCGCAATCAATTACAATCTTATCAAGCCGGACAGTTACAGTATCAAATCATAGATGCTTCTCAGGTAATCGATATGCACGATACTGCAACTGCAAGCTTAAAACAAAAACGTGATTCCTCAATCAGTATCGGTGTTGCGCTTCTTAAAGAAGGAAAGGTAGACGCATTCGTAAGCGCTGGACATTCCGGCGCTGTTATGTCGGCTGCTACCTTAATTCTCGGTCGTGTTGAGGGAGTCAGCAGACCCACAATAGGTGCTTTTTTCCCTTCAGAAAAGGGTGTATGTTTATTGCTCGATGCCGGAGCGAATGTCGATTGTAAACCTCAGCATCTATATGAATTTGCCCTCATGGGAAGCATCTATACACACGAGATGTTTCAGATTAGCACCCCAAAGGTCGGGCTCTTAAGTATTGGTGAAGAAGAATCGAAGGGAAATGAAGTTGTAAAAGAAGCACATAAACTCTTGAAGCAGAGTAAATTAAATTTTATAGGCAACGTTGAAGGACGAGATATTCTCAGCGGTAAAGCAGATGTAGTTATTTGTGATGGATTTATTGGGAATATCATTTTAAAATTTGCAGAAAGCGTGCCTGGTTTTTTAAAAACTAAGGTGAAACAAGTTACAGCAAAAAGCATATTAATGAAAGGTGCAGGATTATTATTAAGGAAAACCCTGCGGACAGTTTTAAAAAGTTTGGATTATGAAGAATATGGCGGTGTGCCGGTACTCGGTGCAAATGGTGTTACAATTATCGGACATGGTAAATCGACACCGAAAGCGATTAAGAATATGATTTTACGTGCAGAAGAAATGGCTCGAAAAGGTATTAACGAACGTATAAAAGAAGCGATGGTAACAGCCAGATGAAAAACGAAAATAAAACCAGACAATATGCCGCTATAACAGCCGTTGGTCATTACGTGCCTGATAAAATTTTATCAAATGCCGACTTCGAGAAAATGGTTGATACATCAGATGAGTGGATTCGTGAGAGGACGGGTATAAGAGAGCGAAGAATTTTAGAAAATGGTGCAACATCCGATATGGCGGCGAAAGCGGTTGAAAATATGCTCAAGAACCGTGGAATCGGTCCTGATGAAATTGAGATTATCATCGTGGCAACTGTTACACCTGATATGCTCTTCCCCCCAACCGCGTGCATTGTACAGGAAAAAATTGGAGCGAAGAAAGCTTGGGGTTTCGATGTATCAGCAGCATGTTCTGGATTTGTGTTTGCTTTGGTAACCGGTATGCAATTCATTGAATCGGGTGCTTATAAAAAGGTGGTCGTTGTTGGTTCAGATAAAATGAGTTCAATAACTGATTACACAGATCGAAACACATGTATCCTTTTTGGTGATGCGGCAGCGGCTGTATTACTTGAACCAAGCACCGATCCTAATCTTGGAATTCTTGATCATCGGTTATATTGTGACGGCTCCGGTGAAAAATATTTACATATGAAAGGCGGCGGGAGTCTCAATCCACCAACGCATGAGACGGTTGACAAAAAATGGCATTATATGTATCAGGATGGCAAAGCTGTTTTCAAAGTTGCAGTTATCGGTATGGCAGATGTCTCCGTTGAAATTATGAAACGAAACAATTTAACAAGCGATGATGTTGATTACCTTGTCCCCCATCAGGCAAACCTGCGTATCGTTGAGGCGTGTGGAAAACGTATGGGCATTGATCCGTCTAAAGTAATGATTAACATTGACAGATATGGAAATACCACTGCAGCAACAATTCCCTTGTGTCTTTCTGAATGGTGGTTAGCGGGAAAACTCAAACCCGGAAGTACACTTATACTATCAAGTTTCGGTGCGGGATATACATGGGGTGCCATACTCGTTAAATGGTCGATCGAGAGTCCAAAAGGTTAATATCAGAATGACGATGATTGCATACTTATTTCCTGGCCAAGGTTCCCAATATGTTGGAATGGGAAAAGATCTGTACGAAAAAAGCTCGGCTGCACGAGAACTTTTTCAAGCGGCAGATTCAATCATCGGTATTAATTTAAGCAGGATTTGTTTCGAAGGACCCGAGGACGAATTGCGTCAGACGAAGAACACACAGCCCGCAATTTTTCTGCATAGTATGGCTGTATTAAAATTAATGAACAAAAACGATGCAGATATGGTTGCCGGTCACTCGCTCGGTGAATACTCTGCACTTGTGGCGGCAGGTGCGCTGACGTTTGAAGATTGCCTGAAAATTGTCCGCTTGCGTGGTGAATTAATGCAGCGAGCCGGAGAAAAAGAGAAAGGAACAATGGCTGCGGTTGTTGGGCTTGAATCATCTGTGCTTGAAGATATCTGCAAAGAGGCAAGTGCCGTTGGAATCGTTCAATGTGCGAATATCAATTCACCAGATCAAATTGTAATTAGTGGCTCTATTGCAGGTGTAAGAAAAGCAATGGAGCTTGCCCGAGAAAAAGGGGCAAAATTAGTAAAGGAGTTAGTAGTTAGCGGCGCATTTCATTCACCGCTGATGCAAAGCGCTCAGGAAGATTTTTATGATGCACTTGTAAAAACACAAATTCAAGATGCGAAAATTCCCGTCTATGCAAATGTAACGGGAAAGAGCGTGAAAAAAGCCGAAGAAATTCGTACATTGCTGAATAAGCAGCTCACGAGTACTGTACGGTGGGAAGAATCAATCAAACAAATGATTAATGAAGGCGCATCTTCATTTATAGAGATCGGTCCGGGCAAGGTGCTACAAGGATTAGTAAAGCGTATTGACAGCAATGTTCGAATAACGGGGATAGATAAATACGAGGCTGTTCAAAAGTATAATGAGGTTATATGATGCCGGGAAGCTTAAACAATAAAGTGGCAATAGTAACTGGCAGCGCCCAGGGTATTGGAAAAGCGATTGCTTTGAAACTTGCCGGTGCAGATGCAAACATTGTTGTCACTGACACAAATGTTGAGGGAATTGAGCAGACGGCAAATGAAATAAAATCCTTAGGACGCAAAACTATTGCAGTTCGCTGTAATGTTGCAGATGGAAAAGAAGTTGATGAATTGTTGAAAAAAACTCAAGAAGCTTTTTCAACCATCGACATTCTTGTCAATAATGCAGGAATAACACGTGATAATTTGTTGATTCGCATGGATGAAAAAGACTGGGACATTGTTCTTTCAGTTAATCTCAAAGGATCGTTTCTTGTAACAAAAGCCGTAACTCCCGTAATGATGCGGCGGCGGTATGGACGCATCGTGAATGTTGCTTCAGTTGTTGGATTGATGGGAAATGCGGGTCAGGTAAATTATGCAGCATCAAAAGGCGGACTGATAGCGTTTACAAAATCGGTTGCAAAAGAACTTGCTTCTCGCAATATTACATGTAATGCAGTAGCACCCGGATTTATTGAGACGCCAATGACGGGAAAATTGCCAGAAAAGGTAAAAGAAAGTTATATTAAAGCTATTCCGTTAAATCGATTTGGAAGTGCTGACGACGTTGCCAATGTTATTTTGTTTTTAGCTTCCGAAGATTCTGGTTATATTACAGGTCAGGTAATCGGCGTCGATGGCGGCATGTTTATGCGCTAAAGTTTTTTTAAATAATAATTTAAATCGTTATTCATCAATTTAAGGAGTTAATATCATGGCTGATGTAGAAGCAAAAGTAAAAGAAATTATTATGAATAAGCTCGGTGTGGAAGCTTCGCAAGTTACACCGGCAGCATCGTTTACAAACGACTTAGGTGCTGATTCATTAGATACGGTTGAGCTGGTAATGGAATTTGAAAAGGCATTCAACCTTCAGATCCCCGACGAAGATGCGGAAAAAATTTCTACCGTTGGAGATGCTATCAATTATCTTTCTTCAAAAGCTAAATAATTTTAAATCACTTGATAGTTTTAACAGAACCAGAGTATTGTACCTATAACTGATGAGGTATGCGGAGTATCTATGAACACAAATCGTTATAATCGTAACAGAATTGTTATCACTGGCATAGGCGTAGTCACTCCAATTGGTCTCAATGTTGAAGAGTATTGGCAGAATTCCCTTATTGGAAAAAGCGGAGTTAGCAAGATAACATATTTCGACGCCAGCAAGTACGACACCAACATTGCGGCAGAATTAAAAGGATTCAATCCATTGAATTTCTTAGAAAAAAAGGAAGCCAATCGGATGGATCCTTTCACGCAATATGGAATGGCATCGGCAGAAATGGCTTTGAAAGATTCTTGCCTTAATCTTGATATTGAAGATAAAGATCGAATTGGTGTAATCTTTGGCTCAGGAATTGGGGGCATGTTAACCTGGCATAACCAAATGCAGGCTTATTATGAAGCCGGTGGTCCACACCGTATAAGTCCCTTTTTTGTTCCGATGATGATTGCCGATATCGCAGCGGGGCATATCTCAATGCGATATAAGCTGAAGGGACCGAATTATGCGACAACCTCAGCTTGTGCAACCTCATCTCACGCGATCGCTGATGCGTACATGCTCATCCAGCGCGGTGATGCCGACATTATCTTCACCGGCGGCTCTGAAGCCGCCATTACACCTATGGGTGTCGGTGGCTTTAATGCAATGAAAGCCCTCTCTACCAGAAATAATGAGCCGGAAAAAGCAAGCCGACCTTTTGATGCCAAACGTGATGGATTCGTTATGGGCGAAGGCGGCGGAGTACTAATTCTTGAAGAGATGCAGCACGCCCTCAAGCGCGGTGCAAAAATTTATGCTGAGTTAGCCGGGATTGGACTTACCGCAGATGCACATCATATTACCGCGCCGGCACCGGGCGGTGAAGGAGCTGTCCGATCTATGCGATTATGTCTGAAGGATGCAAATCTTTCACCCGAAGATGTTGATTATATTAATGCACATGGTACTTCAACACCGTTTAATGACAAAACAGAAACACAAGCGATAAAAACCGTTTTTGGAGATCATGCCTATAAATTACACATTAGCTCAACGAAATCTATGACGGGACATCTCCTCGGAGCTGCTGGAGCAGTTGAAGCAATCATTACAATTCTTGGAATTAAGCACGACACATTACCTCCAACTATTAATTACGAATTTCCAGATCCAGAGTGCGATTTAAATTACATTCCTAATCAATCTATCCGAAAGACTATCAATGCTGCGATCAGCAATACTTTCGGGTTTGGTGGACACAACGCATCACTTTTGTTCAGGAAATTCCAAGAACATTGATGTTTTCTATGAGAACGCTGCGCCGCCTTATTTCGAAGCTTCGGACATTTATTGGCGCACACGGGGAAAAACCTCCTTCAGGTATCGACTTCGAAGCCCTCCAGAAAGTTCTCAATTATTCTATCCATAACAAAGAGCTTTTCCATGAAGCATTGATGCACCGATCTTATCTCCAAATCATCGGTAAAGAGTCGGCTACATCGAACGAGCGGCTCGAGTTTCTTGGAGATTCCGTTCTAAATCTGATTATCGGTGAATATCTGTACTATCATCTTCCCGATTCAGAGGAAGGTGAATTAACAAAAATTCGTTCACGTTTTGTTAACCGAAAGGCGCTAATCATTCTTGCTCACGATCTTCAATTGAGGGAGTTCCTTCTTCTAAGCCCAAGCGCAAATCAAATTCCGGGCAAAGGTAAAGAAACAATTTTATCGGATGCATTCGAAGCAATCTTGGGGGCGATATATTTAGATGGTGGTTATAAGGAAGCAAAAAAATTTGTTGAACGCTGTTTAAACAATGTGATATCGCAAGGTTCCTTGAAGCTGCATGACGAAAATTATAAAAGCCAGCTTCTTGAACAATCTCAGGCAATCAGTTTAGATTATCCAAAATATATCACCATAAGCGAGGTTGGACCGGATCATGACCGAACCTTTACAGTCGAAGTATTCCTAGGGAAAAAATCCTTTGGTGTGGGAGTGGGGAAAAATAAGAAAGACGCTGAACAATCCGCAGCAAAAAAAGCACTGCAAAAATTAAATTTAAACAAGAGTTTGACATGAGCCAACCAACAGATTCAGAAATAAAGAAGATTCTACAAGAAGCTAAAACAATTGCCATTGCTGGTGCATCGGATAAACCCGATCGCGATAGTTATTTGGTGATGCGCTATCTATTAGATCGTGGATATAATGTAATCCCAGTTAATCCCGCCTATCAACAGATTCTTGGAAAGAAATGCTATCCCAATATCCGACAAATCAAAGAACCAGTCCACATCGTGGATATTTTTCGAAAGTCTGACGAAGTGATGACTATCGTGGAGGATGCTGTAGCTATCGGCGCGAAGACAGTCTGGATGCAATTGGGAATAATTAACGACGAAGCTGCAGATTTAGCACATGATTCAAGTTTGAATGTGATAATGAATCGCTGTGTTAAAATCGAATACAATCGGTTGATGCATGACTGAATTCTTCTTAAAACAAGTTCTCTCTATAAATATTTTCATACTTTCTTGTTTTCTGTTTTTCTCGATTTCTATCGGAACGGGTCAGGAAAATGCTCTACGACAAGTTTCACCCTCAATGGATTCAAATCGTGTTGTTGACAGCGTAATGGTGGTTGGAAACTCGCTAACTAAAAATTTTGTCATTTTACGTGAGATGTCACTTCGATCCGGGAAAAGTATTACCAAAGAATTGATTGAATATGATCAAAATCGCATTTATAGTCTTGGGCTTTTTAATCAGGTTACTATTCACGTGCAGCCAACTTCTGACGGCAAGGCAAATCTGCTTGTGGAGGTAAGCGAGCGATGGTATATTTTCCTTTTTCCTGTAATCGGTATCAAAGATCGAGATTGGGAAAATATTTACTATGGAGGTCATGCAATTCATTCTAATTTTCGTGGACGAAATGAAAAACTCTTTGCTGAATTTGTCTTTGGCTACGATCCTTCATTAGTACTTTCATATCGTAATCCGTTTTTAAAAGAAGATGGATCGTTGATCTTTGATGCGAAGATAGGATATAATAAAGTGCGTAATAAAAGTCTACCAGCGCGGGCAACTTCGGAGGATTTTCATGAACAGCATTATTCTATGTTTCTCAACTTAGGATACCGCATCGAGATCAAACATACGTTCTGGTTAAGTGCCGGATACAAAATTGTTGACATTCCAGAGTATGATATTGGCAGAACAATTTCTCCGGATGGCAAAGATCAATTTCCGATTGTCGGTTTAACTTATCTGTTTGATTCTCGTGATCTTGCAGAATATCCAGCATCCGGCTCGTTTACGAAGTTTGCTGTCTTTAAATCAGGAATACCAGCAGATGAATTGGATCTGATTCGATACGCGATTGATTTAAGACGTTACCAACCACTCATATCTAACGTTACACTCACGGGAAGAATTTTTAATGAGATCACTGCGGGCAGTGCGACTCCGAGTCACAATCGGCTGTATTTTGGTTACGGGGAAAGAATTCGTGGTCACTTCAACGAAGTATTCGAAGGGGAGAACATCATCGGTGTTTCTACAGAGCTTCATTATCCGTTAATGTCACCAATTTATTATAAAATCAATTTCCTCCCGGCAGAATTTAGGATTTTAAAATTCGGCATCGTTGCTGCCGCCTTTGCCGATGCGGGGTCAGTGTGGTTCCGCCGTCAGCCATTCGCCCTCGACCAATTTAAAAGTGGATACGGTCTTGGAATTCATTTCCTGCTGCCGTACAGTTTTGTACTTCGTACCGACTATGCGTGGAACGAGTTACGCTGCGGCGAATTTATTCTCGATTTGGGCGCATCATTTTGATCTCTCTATTGATTTTTGAATTTTACATTTTTAATTTTGCATTGATCCATGGATTACTTCTATTGCCCTCCTGAAAATATCTTAAAAAATTCTATTACCATTGATAGTGAAGAGTTTTCCCACCTTACACACGTTATGCGGAAAAAAGTGGGTGACACAATTCGTGTGGTTGATGGAATGGGGAATGCGTTTGATGTTCGTCTGGATGCGGTAAATAAAAAAACTGCCGTAGGTACAATCCTTTCCACCTACAAAAATCACAACGAGCTATCGGTCAGCATTACCCTTGCGGTCGGAATATTGAAAAATCCTTCTAAGTTTGATTTCTTGGTAGAAAAAGTTACTGAACTCGGCGTTAAAGAAATCATCCCTCTGAAAACGGAGCGGACAATTCCGTTACATGCAAAAGTTGATCGCTGGCAGAAGCTTGCACTTGCAGCAATGAAACAATCTGGTCGCTCGTTACTGCCGCGAGTACACGAGTTAATGTCGTTGGATGAATTTCTTCACCACAAGCATACCTTCGATCTCAAGATAGCTGCTCATGAGAAAGCAGAAAGTGCAACGCCGTTCCAAAACCTGCTCCCTTTAAACCCGCAAGGCGGTACATCGGCGAGCCCGCTTTCGCCGAACACAATCGCAATTCTCATCGGTCCCGAAGGTGGCTTCAGCGATCAAGAAGTTGCTCAGTTTGTTGCCGGGGGATACAAGATAATTTACTTTGGAGAACGGCGACTGCGGACGGAAACAGCGGCAATTGTTTCGGCTGCATTACTAATGTTACGCAGAGAAGAAAAATTGGAAGCTGTCTGAAAAGTACAGTTCTAATTGTAGAACGAACTTCAGTTCGTTAAAATATTCTTAAAGCGAAATAAATTTCGCTCTACAACAAACCAATTCTTACTTTTGGGCCAACCCCAACAAACCCCTCGAGGGTTGGGTTAAAACCCAAAAATACTATGGATTTCTTAATCGCAATACATCATTTGAAAATTTACTTGACATTCTTCGGGGGTTTGCTTACATTTTTTAAAAGAGGAAAATTAATTTCTAAAGAAAATATTTATGGAATGGAATCAGAAAAAAGGACGGCGGCTCCAGATTGTGAGTTTTGTAATCATAGCATTTCTTACTGGAGAGGTTGTTTTGTTGATGGTTCAAACATTAAGCGGTGATGAAAAGGCGATAACCTACGATGACTCAACGAAGAAATATTTATTCTTCGTTCTCTCAACCGATTGTCCGCACTGTATAAACAATTTAACACACTGGAAAGAAATAACTATTGGAAACGATAATGATAATTGTTATATTCTCGGTATCTCAATGAGTAACTTAGAAGAAACGAATAAGTATGCTGCAGAAAGAGATGTGAGTTTTTACCTGTCTACTGCTGATACAAGTTTTGGGAGGGAGTACAAAATTGCC
>JASEHD010000096.1 GCA_030019075.1 Bacteroidota bacterium | reverse complement strand
CAACCAATCGATCCAGCGATTTGTGGACTAATGCTTTGCACTGAACTCCACGTTCCACCAAAGTCGCTGCTTGAAATCATCCGCAGCGGCGTATCGTATGGCCAAGTCGTCCCAGTGTAGGCAAAAACTACACGTAACATATTATAATCTGCCAAGATGAACGGCGTGTGTGCATGGTATTGAAATGTTATCGTATCGGTTATTAGATCACGTACTGGTTCAAAAACATTTTTCATGACGCTGCGCGCGTAGGGTAACCTAGTCCCAGGTGGTACGTCTTCCCACCACGTCACATGCACAGTGTCTTCTCCAGACAATGCAATTCGTGGTTGGAATCCACCATGAGTACTATCCGATAGCTGTATCGCCGGATACCAGATGATGCCGCAACTTGTATCCTGAGGGAAAATAGTTATGGGTAAAGAAATCCCACAAAATGTAAGGATTAATAATCTTAGAAAACCTCTTGTTAAAGACTCTATCATTGTCATACGTACCTCTCAAAATGTTAAACATAAACAACTCCCCCGAATAGAATAGAAATAGAGCAACCTTCCCACCCTATCTGCCCCATCGGGGTTAGCCAAATATAAGGAATTTTAAATTACATGTCAAGAGAAAAATCGTGAATATCTTAACAAATGGAAAGAAATATTACGTAATGTTCTTTGCACATCACATGATGTCATTTCAGGGAACATTCCATGCAAACCCCGATTATGCACATAGATTGCAATAATTAATTTGGAATTTGAGATTTTAGATTGTCATGTGTCGCCCTTGACACCTGAATCGTGGATCTTAAATCTACACCTCCCCCTTCGCATCACGCGTCATCAAATCTGATGTGGCGATAATCGGGTCTTTGTATTCAAACAACACTTGATAGACTTCATTACAAATCGGCATCTCAGTATTATACTTAATTGAGAGATCGTGGACAGATTTTGTCGTAGGTACGCCCTCTGCTACCATTACCATCTCGTCGAGGATATCACTGAGCTTTCTTCCCTTACCGATTTCTTCGCCAACATGGCGGTTGCGGCTGTGTTTGCTCATGCATGTTGCAATCAAATCGCCGATACCTGAAAGCCCTGCAAATGTTTCTTGTCGGGCACCCATAACTTTTCCGAGGCGTGCTATTTCAACGGTCGCCCGTGTCATAATTGCTGCTTTAGTATTATCACCAAATCCGGCACCATCAGCGATTCCTGCAGCAATGGCAATGACATTCTTAACCGAGCCGGCAAGCTCTACTCCACGAATATCTTCGCTGGAATAAACACGAAAATACGGCGTTATAAAAGTCTGTTGAACCAACTTCGCCGCCGCTATGTTGGCAGACGCTGCAACCACAGCCGTTGGAATTTGCCTGCTTACTTCTTCCGCAAAACTCGGTCCCGAAAGCGTAACAATATTATCTTTTCTTAATGTCGGTAAAACATCCAATAGAATCTCGGAAACTGTCATCAGCGATTGATTCTCAATTCCCTTTGCTACATTCACGATGATAACATCGTGAAAATTGTGTTGTTTCAATTGTTGGATGACTGAGCGAAGATGTTGTGTTGGGACCGCAGTAACTAACATCTCGACCTGATTTCCCACTTCCTGAATATCACTCGATATCTTAATATCATCAGGAATAATAGTTCCGGGTAAAAAATCAAGATTCTCACGTAACGTTCGCATTGCTTCGGCGTGAGCTTTTAGATATGACCAGAGAGTAACCTGATGCGCATTGTAATTGAGTAAGACAGCTAAGGTTGTTCCCCAGCTACCCGCTCCTAAGACAGTGATGCGCATAATGTCTATTGAGATTTTTTATTTTTATCGAAAATATGAAGCTGCGAAAGACGGTTTTCCGTGCCTGCTAACAATCGCTGGATGTTGGCGCGATGGGTATATAATAGCAATAGCGAAATACCAATAGCGAAAAAGATGAGTGTGTTATACCCTTGCAGATCAGCGTTCCAAACGTTATGACGCATGAACATAGTAAGAGGAAATGCAATAGCTCCACTTATTGAACCGAGCGATGCATAACGAGAAAGTACAAAGACAATAAAAAAAATACCGATCGATACTAAAACTTCGATGGTTGCCAAACCTAATAAAACACCGCCCGCTGTTGCAATTCCCTTGCCACCGCGGAATCCGCCGAAGGCAGTCCAAATATGCCCCAAGATAGCTGCTGTTCCAGCGATAATTCGAATTACGGTTATATCTTCGAATGGCGTAACGTTGTCGAAAGGAATTTGACCGTACATCAATCTCGTAACCACCATAGCGGCAACGTATCCTTTAAAAATATCGATAGCTATTACCAACACACCGATTTTCCACCCGAGTACACGGATAACGTTCGTACCGCCGGCATTTCCGCTGCCATACTTGCGGATATCAACACCCTTGACTAATTTTGTTACTATGATGCTTGTGGGTATTGAGCCAACAAGATAACTTAGTATTATGATTATACTTAAAGGAAGCATATTACTTATAAGATACTATAAAATTCAAATAGATTCAACAATTAACGTGAGCAACACCACTTAACACCTTGCAAGAGATTGAGCCACCTCGAAATCCTCGGGTGTAGTTATTTTAATATTTCTATAAGAACCTTCAACAATTCTGACTCGTACACCGATCCGCTCGACTAAACTTGCATCATCAGTTCCATAAAAATGTTCAGCGTAAGCTTTTTCAAATGCTCGACATATCAAATTGTAGTCGAATGCCTGAGGTGTTTGGGCAAGCCACAGATTCTCTCTGTGCGGTGTCTCTGAAATGAACATTCCATCAAAAGAATTTTTCACCGTGTCTTTAAGACGTACAGCGGCAATAGCCGCCAAACTTTCGACAGCCACTTCAAGTAGAGAAATAATCATTCGATGCGTTACAAAAGGACGAACTGCATCATGGATAAGAACGAAATCGGGACTAAGAGATCTGAGAGCATTTAAACCATTCCATACTGAATCTTGCCTCTCAGGACCTCCAGGCACAATCTCACATACTTTTGTCAGATTGTGTTCGTTTACTAAAGCTTTAAGTTTGTTGATGTCGGCAGCATCCGCAACTATGACAATACAATCAATTTCCTTAGAGGATTGAAAACAATCAAGAGCATGAATGATGATCGGTTTACCATTTAACACAAAAAATTGTTTACCCAAGCTGCTGCCCATTCGCTTTCCTTTTCCGGCAGCAGGGATCAACACACTGATTTTTTTATTTTTGAACATACAATAAGTTTATAAAACCAACATTGCATCCCCATAACTGTAGAATCGCCATTTTTCTTTGATGGCTTTCTTATACGCCTTCATAACCAAATCCCTACCGGCGAATGCACTTACCAGCATCAGTAACGTAGATTCTGGCATGTGAAAATTTGTTACTAACTTGTCAACGATTTTTAATTCGTACGGAGGGAATATAAACTTATCTGTCCAACCTTTAAATGGTTTCAAATGACCCGTTGTCATTACGCTCGATTCAACTGCTCGTGTAACACTTGTTCCGATACCAAAGACATTGCATCTGCTGTCAATAGTTTTATTAACTACATCAACGGTTGATTGTGGTATCTCGTAATATTCTGAGTCCATTTTATGTTTCGAAAGATCTTCGACCTCGACGGGACGAAACGAACCAAGCCCAAGATGTAAAATAACAGGAACAATCTTAACACCTTTCTTCTCGATCGCCGTTAGAAGACGCTTTGTGAAATGTAATCCGGCTGATGGTGCCGCCACAGAACCAACTTCTTTTGCATAAACTGTTTGGTATGAATCTTTATCCTCGCCTTTAGCTTCACGCTTTATATAGTATGGCAGCGGAGTTACACCAATGCGTTCGATTATCTTAAAAAGATCGTTCTTGTAATTAAACCTTACCGTCCGACCACGTGACGTTGTATTATCGATAACCTCGCACCAGATTTTACCATCGTCAAAATATATCTTATTCCCGATCCGAACTTTTCGTGCCGGATCGACGATAACATCCCATATCGCATCGTCATGATTCAATTCACGAAGAAGAAATACTTCAATCTTCGCCCCGGTTTTTTCTTTTTTTCCGAACAGACGCGCCGGGAATACTCTCGTCTGATTCACAATCATGCAATCACCTTTCTTGAAATATTCGACAATATCGCTGAACCGTTTCTCGATAATTGACTCATCTGCTCGATTGAGAACCATAAGTCTCGAAGCATCCCGTGGTTTTGCAGGATATTTTGCAATTAAATTCCGCGGAAGTGGATATTTAAAATCTGAAAGTTTCATTTCTTACTTCCTTTCATTTATATTAAAAATACTGTTAATAAATACATTTTCATCATTTTACCTTGGAGATTTTCTTTACACCAATTTTATTCGAACTCCCCGCCATCGGATAAAGTAAATTTGCCTGCGCTGCGGCTAACCGGGCAATAGGTACGCGGTAGGGAGAACAACTTACGTAATCCATTCCCACACGATGGCAAAATTCAACCGAGCGCGGATCTCCACCATGCTCACCGCATATACCGATCTCTAAATTCGCACTTGTTTTCCTCCCACGCTCAATGCTGATTTTTATCAATTCACCAATTCCTTCTTGATCAATACTTTGGAAAGGATCTTCAGGTAAAATTCCTTTCTGTAGATAATCAGGAAGAAATCCACCGATATCATCACGTGAAAATCCAAATCCCATTTGTGTCAAATCATTTGTACCGAAAGAAAAGAATTGAGCAAATTCTGCAATTTTATTTGAGACTAATGCAGCGCGAGGTATCTCGATCATCGTGCCGAACATATGCTTAATCTTCTTCAGATTATACTTCACTAAAACCTCTCGGTATACTCGTTCAGCGATTTCTTTTTGATGGATCAGCTCTTTGACATCACCAAGTACCGGTATCATAATTTCCGGATAAGGCGTTCTCCCTTCATTAATCAATTCAGCAGCAGATTCAAAGATCGCACGGATTTGCATTTCGCTGACTTCAGGATATGTGATACCTAACCGCACACCCCGATGCCCCATCATTGGGTTGGATTCATGCAAGTCGTCCGCTCTTTTGTTTAATTCTTTCAAAGAAA
The DNA here is from genome assembly GCA_030019075.1 of Bacteroidota bacterium. Taxonomy (GTDB): domain Bacteria; phylum Bacteroidota; class Ignavibacteria; order UBA10030; family SZUA-254; genus JASEHD01. The sequence continues at coordinate 7,937 of JASEHD010000096.1, read as the reverse complement.
TATCCAGCTCATTTGCCAATTCTTCAAGTTTACCAGAATCACGCGGCACAAATTCATGAAGTGGAGGATCCAGCAGACGAATAACAACAGGATAGGGATCCATGGCATCCAGTGTACCTTTAATATCTTTTTTTACAAATGGAAACAATTCATCCAGCGCTTGACGGCGTTCGTCTTCCGTTTTTGACATAATCATTTTACGAAGTCGGAATAATGGCTCCTCCGAACCTTTACCATAAAACATATGTTCCGTTCTAAATAACCCAATACCTTGCGCTCCAAATTGTCTGCCTTTTTTTGCATCCTCTGGAGTATCGGCATTCGTTCGGACACCCAGCCGTTTGATCGTGTCGCATGATTTCAAGAAATCATTCAGCACCTTGTTTTCTTCAGTTGCATCCATCATAGGCAACTGACCTGCGTATACATTACCTTTGGTTCCATTGAGTGTGATCCAATCACCCTCCTTGAAAACTTTACCGTCTGCATTCATTTCTTTTTTCAACCCCTCGATGTGAAGCCCACCGCAGCCAACGATACAACATTTTCCCCATCCACGGGCAACGAGTGCGGCATGTGAAGTCATACCGCCACGCGCGGTCAGAATCGCTTCCGCTGCTCGCATACCCTCAACATCTTCTGGGTTGGTTTCTTCGCGAACCAGTATCACTCTCTTCCCCTCTTTCTTCCACTGGACTGCATCTTGAGCGGAAAAAACAATTTGACCGCTCGCACCACCGGGTCCGGCTGGTAAGCCCTTCGCTAACACTCTCTGTCCTACCTCGACCTTCGGATCAATGATTGGATGGAGAAGCTCATCCATCTGAGCAGGTGTTACGCGCAAGATAGCTGCATTTTTATCAATCAACTTTTCTTTTATCATATCTAAAGCAATACGGACAGCCGCAGGACCATTCCGCTTTCCGATGCGGCATTGCAACATGAACAATCGCCCACGCTCTATTGTAAACTCAATATCTTGCATATCTTTATAATGCTTTTCCAACCGTTTTTGATATGAATAAAGTTCTTTATAAATCTTCGGCATTGCTTTCTCAAGTGTGAGGAGCTCTTTATTGTGTTCTGATTTCGAGTATTCATTGATTGGAGCAGGAGTCCGAATACCAGCAACAACATCTTCACCCTGAGCGTTTATCAGATATTCGCCGTAAAACTCAGGTTCTCCATTACCGGGATTCCGAGTAAACGCAACACCCGTTGCAGAACTACTTCCCATATTACCAAAGACCATTGATTGAACATTTACGGCTGTTCCCCATTCATCGGGGATGCCTTCAATGCGTCGATAACTAACAGCTCTTTTACCATTCCAGGATGCGAATACTGCGCCGATGCCACCCCAAAGCTGCTCGTATGGATCGTCCGGAAATTTTTTCCCAAGAACATCTTTCACCCTCTCTTTGAATCGCTGACACAAAGTCCGCAAATCTTCTTCTGTCATATCAGTATCTTGTTGATACCCTTTTTCATTTTTCATCTGGTGCATAATTTTTTCTAATTGCTTTCGTATGCCAGACTCATCGTCCTTCGGTTCGATTCCACCTGCTTTTTCCATAACCACATCTGAATACATCATTATAAGACGTCGATATGCGTCGTACACAAACCTACCGTTGCCGCTTTGTTTGATCAAACCGGGTATAGTCTTTTCAGTCAAACCGACGTTGAGGACTGTTTCCATCATCCCGGGCATAGACCGGCGCGCACCAGAACGCACAGAAACTAACAATGGATTTTGAGCATCCCCAAATTTCTTACCCATAATCTTCTCAATACGCTTCAGACTTTCTTCAGTTTGTTCTTTCAAACCCTTTGGATATGTTCTTTTATTCTTGTAATAGTGTATACATACTTCTGTAGTGATAGTAAAACCGGGGGGAACAGGAAGTCGTAAATCTTTATGCCCTGCCATCTCAGCAAGATTAGCTCCTTTTCCACCAAGTAACTCTTTCATACTTTCATTACCATCTGCTTTTCCGCCACCGAAAAAATAAACATATTTGTGCTTCATGTTTTTACCTTGTTATAATTTAGATTAAAATAATTTGAATTCGCTATTAAAAATTTATTTATCATGGTTGAATTTATCTTCCCCCGAAGGGGTGGATTCACCACGATACCATCACATCTGTAACACCAATAATCATCTGCCAGTCTTACTCACAGCATCATTAAGCAGTTTGGTTAGAATATCTTCACCGCTCGTAACCACTGTATGAATCTCGATATACACAAACGCATTTGACTGGAAAACCACTGAAGTTTTTAGTGATGACAATCGAACAGCATCCTTTTCAGTCGTCATTATGCGTTGAGCCTTAGTTTCTTCGTACATTATTTTGATATTATCCAGATCGCTTTGGTTATAGCGGTGATGATCAGGGAAAATTTTAAAATCCAAAATCGCTATACCAAGTTCATTTAATATTTTTTTAAATGATATTGGATTACCGATACCACAGAACGCAACATACGATGCGTTTAGAATCTCTGACGATTCGACTTCTTTCCCTGTCAACAATTCAAAGAATCGTTTGGGTTTAAAATCAATACTTGCAACCGGAGCTTGAGTGTATTTAATAAATTTTCTTTTTAAAGTTTCATCAACAGCCGAAGTTCGTGTCAGAATTACCAGATCTGCACGTTGTAAAGCTGAAATCGGTTCGCGTCTTATTCCTGCAGGTAGCAATGGGATCTCTGCAGGCATTTCAGCTCCATCAATTAAAACAAAATCTAACTGCCTATCAATTCCCCGGTGTTGGAATCCATCGTCGAGTAAGAGAACATCGGGATTGTATCTTTCTTTGGCAATTTTCGCTGCCCTGACTCTATTTTCATCAACTAAAACAATCGCCCCCGGAAATTTCTTGGCAATCTGATACGGTTCATCACCACAAGTTTCCGGCGTGCCTTGCATATTTACTCCATCGGAAACCACTCGAAAACCTCGGGTCGTTCTTTTATAACCCCTGCTGAGAACCGCAACTTTTTTATTCTGACGCATATAATATCGAACGATGAATTCGATCATAGGTGTTTTTCCTGTCCCGCCTGCTGTTATATTTCCAACTGAGATTACAGGAACAGCAACATTATCGATGCGAAATATTCCAATATCGTAAAAATAATTTCGCAAGATGATAATAAAACCGTATAACCACGACAACGGCAGAAATAAATATCTTAATATCTTCATGTTATCGAGATGATGTCAACGATAATATCGCATTAGCTACACGCGATGAAGCACCCTTTGTACCAAGTCGATCGCTAACGATTAATAGCCGCTGCGATATTTCCTGACGCAATTTCTCATTTTCTAATATCTTTAATGCTTCGCTTGCAAGGGTCTGGGGATTCACCTTTGACTGAAGTATTTCGGGAACAATTTGTTCGCCCGCGATAATATTCACCAGACCAATATTTTTTATTCGCACCAATACTCTCCCGATTAAATAAGAAAACCAAGAGGTTTTATACACAACAATCATTGGCGTTTGATAATATGCCGTTTCCAACGTAGCTGTTCCTGAAGTCACGATAGCGAGGTCTGCATTTTTCATAACATCATATGTTGCGTTTTGAATAAGCTGAACCGGCAGATCATCATGTATGAATGATTTAACGAATTCAAAATCTAAAACTGATGATACACCAACCACAATTTGGATACCCAAGTGCTTATGTAATATTCTTGCTGCACCTAGCATTGCAGGGAAAATGCTCTCAAGTTCTTGTTTACGGCTACCGGGGAATAATCCGAGGATGAACTTCTCACCGTTTAAACCGTATCGCTTACAAAATTCTTTTTTACCCTGCGGCTCAGTAAAATTTTCCAGTAATGGATGACCGACAAATTCAACTTCTATCCCTGCATCTTGATAAATCTTTTCTTCGAATGGCAACACGACAAACATCTTATTAATCAATTTTTTCATTTTCTTCAGCCGCCCCGGATTCCAAGCCCACACTTGTGGGCTAATATAATAAAATATTCTAATTCCATGTTCGTGTGCAATTTTTGCAAACCGAAGATTGAAACCCGGATAATCGATGAGCAAAAGGATGTCTGGCTTTTTCACCTTTAATAGTACACTGAGTGTTCGCTCAATCGACTTCAACAAAGGCAGATGCTGGAGGACTTCTAAAAATCCCATAACAGAGATTTCACGGATATGATAAATTAACTCCATCCCCTCTGCCTGAAGTTTATCACCACCAATTCCAAAAAATACACTCTCTGGTTCCCTGCATTTTAATTCTCGAACAACACCTGCACCATACAAATCACCGGATGCCTCACCGGCAATGATCATTACACGCATGTAGTTATCCCCTTAAAAACCAAAAGACGATAAGCATTATTACAACCGATGCAATCGCTTGAAAGGTTCGCCTCTCGGAAATGATACCGCCTTTCCAATTTACTGCCGGCTGTGGATGACCACCACCCGAATATTTTTTAATAGTCGGGATAAATCTTGGAACAGATTGATAATATCGGAGATATTCTTCGGGAAATTTCTTAAACAAACTCTCTTCTTCTAAACTCACAATTAGGGTATATTGAAAAAAGAAATAAAAAAGACCGACTATTGCGAGAAGAGGCGTATTTGCCATAATACCGAGACCGAAGTACATCGTCATATTACCGAGATAGAGCGGATTACGAACACGGCTAAATGGTCCAGTTGTAATAAGAGCCGTTGCACCTACTTGTCCGGTTGTTCGGGTTTCACTCCCGGCATACGAAACTCCCCACAAACGGATTGCCTCACCTATGAGTACGAATCCAAAACCAACCAGCATACTTGTAAAAGTTGGGTGAGCAACAATAGCCATTACAACCAGAAATGGGATGGGAGTGTAACTACGAAATTTAAAAAGTGCTTGACGGAAATCCATTATCCACCTATAAAAACATCACGAGCGGCAAGTTGAGCTTGCCGCCTTTTTCTGAATTCATTAATATTCTTCGATTCCTTATTCATTAACATCGATTTTAAACGGTCTCGCACATCGTCAAATGTTCGGTATTCAAAATATGAGATGTTCTCTTGTTGACAATACTTCAATAATTCGTCTTTAGCAAAAACAACATCGGCATATCGGACAGTACACCGATCAGAATATCCCTCACCTATATAAATAATAATATCATCATTGCCGCATAACGTCAGGATATGGTTCCGCTTACAACATGCACATCTATCGCATACCTCGTCGGTGTAAGGGAATGATGGAATAAACCTCATCTCCCGAGTTCCGTCAATCGGTATCAGTTCAAGATGATTTGTGAAATAGGGCATCTTGCTGATACCATTCTTCTCGAGAATCCGCTCGATGTAATAATCCATCCCATCGCTTAAAATAAAGTACTCAAGCTTGCTCTCAATACAGAATTGTTGAAAATCGAAAAATGTTGAATCGATTTCTTGTTTATCTAAAAATTCATTAAGTATATGCTGATCCGTACCATTACATGCTGAACATTCACGCTGAAAACATTCGATAGCGGAGATGAGACCTCGATGATACTCTTTGATAAAATCAAGGCATTGCTTTCCCCCGAATTTTTCGAACATGGCATCGCCCACATCCTGCTTCGTTATTGTTCCATCAAAATCAATAAAGATTTTTATCATCGATATGCTTTAATTAGTTACAGCAGCAGACCGAACCCGCGCCTCTTCATTAAAGCGAACAGTTACAATCTTTGAGACACCTTCTTCTTCCATCGTAACACCGTAAAGTGCCTGCGCCGATTCCATTGTCCGTTTATTATGGGTTACAACGATGAATTGAGTATTGTCTGAGAATTTCTTTAATATCCGTGTATAGCGATCTATATTTGAATCATCTAATGGAGCATCAACCTCATCAAGGATACAAAAAGGGCTCGGTTTAACAAGATAAATCGCGAATAATAGAGCAATAGCTGTTAATGTTTTTTCCCCACCCGATAATAAATCAATTGACGTGGGACGCTTTCCCCGTGGTTTTGCAATGATTTCAATGCTTGCTTCGAGAGGGTCAACACCTTCCTCAAGTTTTAAATCACATTCGTCTCCTTCATGGAATAGCTCTTTGAAAATGGTTATGAAATATTTTCTAATCTTCTCAAAGGTTTCAAAAAATTTCTTTTGGGCGGTGTTATTAATCTCATCGATGGTGTTGAGTAGAGTTTTCTCCGCATCTAATAGATCATCGCGTTGTTGTGTTAAGAAATTCAGCCGCTCACTTTCGCTGTTGAATTCATCGAATGCTGCAAAGTTAATCGCTCCGAGTATCTTGATCCGCTCTTTCAGGTTCTTCACCTCTTCCCGAAGATGTGCAAAATCTATCCATTCATCATCGGGATAATTTTTCAGTTGCAGCTCGATTTCAAATTCTTCCAATGCCCGAAGCTTGACATGTTCGATGTTCGATTTGATCTCCGATATTTTCATTTCCAGTTCATGAGATGCAGATACGGAATCATCGTGGAGGCGGCGCTCATCTTTTATCTTTAGCTCGATCTCATGAAGCTCGTTTCGTTTTGCAATATATGTCTGTTCAATATCTCTCTTATCTCGCTCGATAATTTCGAACTCGGCTCTCAAAGCATTCAGCTGTTTTTCAAAAATCAATACATCTTGCACGAGTTGTGCATTTTCTTGTTTAGCACGGGCAATCTCTTCTTTACGACGTGCAATAGTCAACTGAGTATCGTTCATTCGGGCATCAGCACGCTCTATGTCTCGCTCAATGTTACGCACCTCACCCTGAAGTGTAACTACTTTTATTTCGATTTCATTTACTATTTTTGTTTTTTCACTCCAACCTGATTCTAAAACCTCAAGTTCTTTGATAGATTCATCAACGAGTGTTTCATTTTCTTTTTTATTTGTTTCAATGTTTTTAAACTCAATGCCAAGATTTTCGTATTGGCGCTGAAGCTCAGATATTTCATCTTCGAACACAGCAATTTCTAATTTATTTCTATCAATGCCATCGTTAGCTCGTTTTTTCTCGAATTCGAGCTGGGCAATACGGCTTTCAATAGCTGTCATTTCCTTCTCGATAGCTTTGACCACCCTGAGTTCTTTATCAAGGTCCACAGCATCATGCTTGCGCTGAGTTTCCTTTTGTTGTTCAGTTATCTTCAGAACTTCCTCGTGTAAGTTTTGAAGTTCCCGTTCGAGAATCGCAATTTGAGATTTTTTACTGATTATGCCCCCCTCATCATGCCTATGGCTGCCTCCTCTCAGAAAACCAGAGCTCGATATGCTCTGACCATCAAGCGTTACACATCGAACACCCGACAACGCTGAAAATACATGATCTGTCATCTCAAGTGTTTCGGCTATGATAACATCATCGAACAAAAAATTTAAAAGCGGCTGATAAATTGCATCGCATTGAACAACATCAGTAGCCCATACAAATGGGAGATCCAATTTTTTCTTCCCACGTCGTATTATCTTGGGTACGTTTTGTAAACTGATGAATGTCGTTTTCCCTTTATCCTGTTTCTTCAACTCTTTGATCGCAGCATATCCATCTTCAATACGTTCAACGACAATGACGTTCGCCAAATCACCAAGAGCGGATTCGATTGCGAGACGGTATTTATCATCAGAATGAAGAATATCGGCAACCGTTGATATTTTTTTCGCCTTCCAGTCATCATGCTTTAGGAGGTATTTTGTCCCTTCTGAAAAACCTTCATATCCTTCGAGCAATCTTTTATGAAATTCGATCTTTGATTTCTTACGGTCAATCTCATGCAGCAAACTCAGGTTCTGTTCCCGCAATTTTTCTGTTTCACTTTTTAGATCGTCTTTGAGCTGTTGTACTGTAAACAATTGAACTTCAGCCTCTGCAAAATTCTTCCTCATCTCACGGTCTTTCATCGTGAGTTGTTTTACGTCTTC
>JASEHD010000095.1:3139-13056 GCA_030019075.1 Bacteroidota bacterium | reverse complement strand
AATATGGAACTTTAAAATCGAATCTTACTGCGCTTTCTTTAGTGTGAACTTCATTGTGGTCCCCTTCCCCCCTTCACTCTCAACCCATATTTTCCCACCATGGGCTTCTACAACTTCTTTACAAATCCATAGACCCAATCCAGCTCCTTTAATGTCCTTCGCTTCACCGGTATTCACTCTTGAAAATTTTCTAAAAAGATTCCCAATATGCTCTTTTGGAATCCCGATCCCTTCATCTGATACAGATACACTAAGCATCTCAGGTGATAAATCTTCAATAATAATATTTACCGTTCCACCTCGTGGTGAATACTTAACCGCATTACTTACAAGATTTTGCACTACTTGCCGAAGCTTAGTTTGATCACCTTTGATGAAAGCAACATTTGGATCAATTTTATAAGCAATCTTATGACGGCTCGAGATACGCACCATGGCAATTGCATCCTGAATCAATCTTTCTATATTCACAATTTTGAAGAAATAATTGAGCTGCCCGGATTCTATCTTCGTGATCGAGAGAGTATCTTCCGCAAGCTGGTTCAAGCGATTCGCCTGATCGACAATAATTTGTAAATACTCTTTTACCCGCGGCTGCGATTGAACTATTTCATTTTTTAACAACGCCTTTCCTGCTAACATCACACTCGATAGAGGCGACCGAAAGTCGTGGAAAACGATTCCCAAAAACTCTGACTTCATCTTATCAAGCTCGGTAAGTTTCAGATTCGCTTGTTGAATTTCTTCGTACAATTTCGCATTCTTAATTGCGATACCGAGCTGATCCGAAAGTGTTCCTAAAACCACTGTATCGGTTTCATCAAAAGCATGAAGCTTGGTATCTTCAACATTTAATACACCGACAACTTGATTTTCTACTGTAATAGGTACAGCAAGCTCAGATCTTGTGTTATGATATTCATATGTATGATATCGTGGATCTTGTAGAACATCATTGCATAAAATTTTTTCACCATTCCTTGCAACCCATCCTACTATTCCCTTATCCATACTTTGACGATAACCATGGGGCAGAAAATCTATAAAATTACCAGAATGAGCTACAAGTTCAATTTCAGTCTTCTCATCATTTAAAAGAAAAATTGTTACATCGAAATAATTGAAAGTTTTTTGAATTGTTAACGCGGAAGTATTGAGAAGCGTTTCCAGCTGAAGCATCGATGCCAACTGATTTGAAAGTTTATTTATAAGTTCTATCTGAGCAATCCGCTTTCGAGCATCTTCAAAAATGGATGCGTCTTTTAAAGCTGTTGCAAGATAAAGACTCAATAATTGTGCAATAGCTGTATCTTCTTCAGAAAATAATCCCTGTTTGATCCTACCAAAAACAAGGGCACCGATAGACTCGTTGCCAGTTTTCATGTGAACAACAAGGAGTGATTGGATACCAAGCTCTTGAATCTTACCCTCAAGTGTAAAACTGAAATGGGGTGCTGTTTCTATATCACCAATAAAAGATGCTTGGTTTTTTATTACCCACCCGGGCATGCCTTCTTCGACACTGAAATGTTTATGGTTAAGGTCACCTGCATCAGCAATTAGTGATAGTGTGTTAACAATGTAATGAGTTTTTGCCTGATTCAGTATGCCTGTGAAGCATACATCGTAGTTGAGAAGCCATTTGGCTTCTAAGCGAATAAGATTTAAAATTTCTTCACGAGTGCGAGTGTTGTCAATTTTTGCAGTAACATCATGCAATTTATTAAGTTTTTGTAAGATACCAGAACCTTCGGCGATGCGGCCTTGTACTTTGGTTTTGATCTTATCGTTGTTCTGATGATTTCGGTGTGTCAATTCATTTTTAGATTTCAAGTTTTCCTCAATTGGCGGTGAATAGTATCTTGATTATTAACAACCTCACCAATAATAAATGGTTGCTCTCCTGCCTCACGTAAGACCTCCAAGGTCTTGCTCGAACCCCGCTTGGATGTAATAATCACCAGACCTACTCCCAAATTGAAAACTTTTCTCATGTCGTCTTCGGGAACGTTACCTGTTTTTTGAATTAATGTAAAAATCGCTGGCCGCTGCCATTGTGTCCAATCAATCTTTATAATACATCCTTTTGGAATAACCCTCTTTACGTTTCCAACGATACCACCGCCCGTTATATGAGTAAAAGCGTGTACTTCCGGAAAAGATGATACCAAAACAATAGATTTCAGATACGACCGATGAACAGTAATCAACGCTTCCCCGATGCTCATTTGTAATTCCGATATGTAATCATCAATTTCAAACCGCTCAAATAATACTTCTCTGGCAAGCGAGTACCCGTTAGTATGTAAACCTGTAGAGGGTAATCCTATAAGAATATCGCCAGGTTTTACTTTCTTCCCATCGAATATTTTATTTTTCTCAGCAATACCAACAATCATCCCGGCGATATCGTATTCATCCTCACGATAAAATCCTGGCATTTCTGCAGTCTCACCGCCTACAAGAGCACAATCATTTTCTTTACATGCTTTTACCATACCATCCACTACGCTTTCAGCGACTGATGGTTTCAATTTACCGGTTGCAAAATAATCCATAAAAAAAAGGGGGCGGGCACCACAGACTGCAATATCATTTACACAGTGGTTAACAAGATCTTGACCTACGGTGTCATGTTTATCCATGAGGAAGGCAATTTTCAATTTCGTTCCAACGCCATCAACACTAGAAACAAGTACTGGTTCCGCTAAGGTCTCAAACTTTCCGTCATAGAAAGCACCAAAAGCACCAATATCCGCCAGAACCGATTTTGAAAACGTGGTTTTAACCTTTGTTTTGATTTTTCGAACAAATTCATCGCCAGCTTCTATGTTTACCCCCGCTTGTGCATATCTATCCAATAATAATTTCCTTTCAGCGTTGAAAAAAATTTAATCGCCTAATATAATGATTATTCTAAACAAAATGCAAAATCCTATATGATATGCAACAACTTTCTTGCAAAAATCAGCATTTTTAACTAAATTTTAAGAAAATTTATTTTGCATATGAAGACTATTAAAATAAAAAACAAAGATAATGAATTCCCAGTCGGAAAAATTTTATGCCTCGGCAGAAATTACATCGAACACGCAAAAGAAATGAAAGCAGAAATTCCATCAAAGCCAGTTGTATTTCTAAAACCATCGTCAGCAATTATTCGGAATGGTGAAAATATTATCATCCCGAATATTTCCAAAGAACTGCATCATGAAGTTGAGCTTGTAATAGTTATTGGATCGGGTGGGAAGAATATCCCGGCAAAAGATGCAGATGATCATATTCTTGGCTATGCGGTTGGTTTGGATATGACACTCAGAGATGTACAAAATGAAGCGAAAACGAAAGGGCTACCATGGACTGTAGCTAAAGGATTTGATACTTCTGCACCAATTTCAGATATCATAGAAAAAGATAAAATATCTGACCCACAAAATCTGGCCATCATGTGTAAAGTAAACGGTGCAATACGACAAAAAAGTTCAACCAGCAATATGATATTTTCAATCCAAACTGTTATTGAGTATTTATCCTCAATCTTTACATTGGAAACAGGCGACTTAATTTTTACTGGAACTCCTGAAGGTGTGGGACTTGTTAACTCTGGAGATATTATTGAAGCTGAGATTGAAGGATTTATAAAAATTTCTCACCCTGTCATTACAGCGTGAATTGATGAAATTCAATCGATCCGATATTATCATAGTAGTATTTCTTCTCTTTATCATCAGCAACTCTGTATCTCCACTTGGTGAGTCAATGAGTATGCCAGATATCACAAATAAAAAGGATCAAGCTGCTAATAACGATCCGATCAATCTAAATATCGATAATTATATTTGGCCCACAGATGCAAGTCGGAAAATCACTTCCTCATTTGCAGAATATCGCTCTTCACATTTTCATGGAGGAATAGATATTAGCACAAATGGACAAAACGGCTACAACGTATTTGCTGTGGCAGATGGGTATGTAAATCGAATTCGAATTCAAACGAATGGTTATGGCAAAATGTTATTTATGAAACATTATGACGGATATGTAAGTACATATGCCCATCTCGAAAATTTCAATGAAGAGATCAAACAGATCGCTCGTGCAGAACAACATCTCAAGGGTACTTACGCAATTGATTTGTTGTTGGATTCTAACAAACTTCCCATCAAAAAAGGTGATGTCATTGCATTCACCGGAGAAACTGGTTTTGGTCCTCCTCATTTACATTTTGAAATCCGGGATGAAAATCTAAATCCAATCAACCCGTTACTCAGTAAAAATTTAGTAGTCGAAGACAACCTGTCTCCGATCATCAAACGGGTAATGATCGATCCATTAACCTTTAGTTCATACGTTGATAATCGGTTTGAATCAAAATATTTCAGCCATTTCCCCCGTAACAAAGGTATGCTGCAAATTCCACAGCCAATACGCCTTCACGGACAGATAGGATTTGGTGTAGAAGCTTTTGATAGGTCAGATGGAAATTGGAGTAAATCTGGAATCTATCGGATGGAGATGTATATTGACGACAGCTTGACGTTTTCGATGGAGCTGAACAGAGTACTTGTTGAAGAAACGAAACAAATAGATTTACACTATGATTATCCATCAAATCTTCAGGGGCGGGGAAAATTCCAAAAATTATATATAGATCAAGGGAATGTTCTTCCATTTTATGATAATAAACCTACAGGAGCTGGAATTATCGATACAGAGAAGCTAACGGAGGGAAAGCATGAATATCGGATCGTTTGTTCAGATATTACCGGCAATAGTACCGAATTGAAGGGTACGTTCATCTCCAATCACAAACCAACAATCCTGATTGAAAGCATTGATAAACAAGAGGTAATTATCAAAGGAAAAAATTTAGAATCGATTACCAAATGTGTTGTTTATGGTAGGCGCACATTCCAGACTGATTGGTCGCAGCACACTTTACCAAAAAGCCGATTTGAATACGACGGAACAGATATTAGTCTCCCGGTAAACACAAAACCATACGATGTAATCAAGTTGATAGCGGAAACAAACACAGGTTCTATTTCATCTCCGACCTTCCATTTCATCAAAAAACCATTTGGGCCGGTTCAGACTATCTACATAGATACTGAAGTTTTAAAAGACTATGTTCGGATTGATGTTACTACACCGGGGGTATTTACCGAAACACCAAAACTTTCCATCCAGGAAGGAACGATAATGAGAATAATCTCACCTGAAGCTATTGATGTAAATAAATACACTGCTGCCTTCGTGCCAGCGGACTCAATCATTGGTGAACGAGTTATTAATGTAAGTGCTGAGGTAAACGGTAAATCAGTAACCGCTGAAGAAAAAATTATTCTCTATCCAATCCCGGCAAATCGATCCGGCTCTTTTTATTTTGATTCAAACAAATTGCAAATATCATACGATTCAGGTGCAGTTTACAAACCGTTGTACTTGCAGATTCAAATTGAAAATGAAAGACGTTTGCCCCGTTATAAGCTTTCTCCTCAGGATGTGCTAATAAATAGGGGATTAAAAGTAACAATTACTCCTGCGATAGAAGCAGATAATAATCATTTAGGATTATATTATCGCTCTACCGGAGGTTGGATTTTCCGAACCAAAGAAACGGACAACAATTTTGAAACACTCTCAACAACACTCAATAGGACGCTCGGTGAAATTGCAATTTTTGAAGATAAGATTGCTCCGACATTCGGGAAACTTCGTGTATTACCGAAAAAAAACAATGTTTTCATTTCCTTCCGATATTATGATAATTTATCCGGGGTCGATTGTGATGAAATAAAACTCTATATTGATGATATGCTCGTGATACCCGAAATCGACGGTGAACATCATCGAGTTTGGTATCAAAGTGAAGAACCACTTAATCGAGGAAAACACAAATTAAAAATTACAATGAAAGACAAATCAAAAAATGAAACCGAGATATCACGCATTTTTTCTATAAAATAATAACATGAATCTCAATTAAATTATGTCAGAGCTACCAAAAGCATACAATCCCAAAGAAGCAGAAGATAAATGGTACCAATTCTGGGAAAAACATCTGTTTTTTCATGCTAACGTAAATCCAAATAAACAACCTTACACAATTGTAATTCCTCCACCAAATATCACTGGTATCCTGACGATGGGTCATGTGTTGAATAATACAATTCAGGATGTATTCATCCGATGGAAACGCATGCAAGGGTATGAAACACTTTGGATGCCAGGGACTGATCATGCGGGAATTGCGACTCAAAACGTTGTTGAAAAATCTTTAGCAGCCGAAGGGAAAAGCCGCCACGATCTTGGACGTGAAGAATTTCTTAAACGTGTTTGGAATTGGAAGACAGAGTACGGCGGGACAATCATCAAACAATTAAAGAAACTCGGTACATCTTGTGATTGGGAACGAGAACGTTTTACAATGGATGAAGGTTTATCAGATGCTGTCCATGAAATGTTTATTCGCCTATATAAAAAAGGGCTTATCTATCGCGGCAAATACATCGTTAACTGGTGTCCGAAAGACCACACCGCAATCAGCGATGACGAAGTTAGCTTTAGAGAACAAGACAGCAGTCTCTGGTACATCAAGTATCCAATCAAAGATTTAAACGAATACGCAGTAGTTGCAACGACGCGCCCCGAAACAATGCTGGGCGATACAGCAGTTGCCGTTAATCCTAAAGATGAACGTTATAAACACCTTGTTGGTCGATTAGTAATTTTACCACTTGCAAACCGGGAGATTCCGATTATTGTCGATGATTTCATTGATCCTGCATTCGGAACAGGGATGGTAAAAGTAACCCCTGCCCATGATCCAAACGATTATTGGATCGGCGAGCGGCATAATGCAGGAATCGGACAGCGGCATTTCATGAAACCAATCAACATCTTTGACATCTCAGCAAGGATGAATGAAAGTGTTCCTAATAAATATCAAGGTATGGACCGATTTGATGCTCGACAGGAGGTTATCAAGGATTTGCAGGCACTCGAACTGATAGAAAAAATCGAACCATATCGTCATAATGTTGGACGCTGTTATCGCTGCGATACAATCATTGAGCCCTATTTATCCGATCAATGGTTCGTCAAAATGAAACCGCTTGCAGAACGAGCTTTACAAGTTGTATTGGACGGAAAAATAAAATTTCATCCTGATCGATGGATAAAAGTATATGAACATTGGATGACAAATATTCGTGATTGGTGTATTTCGCGTCAGTTGTGGTGGGGACATAGAATTCCTGTATGGTATTGTGTTGGCGATGATTTATGTAAGATCGAATGTAAACAGCCGATTGTCTCTCGCTCGAAACCAGAAAAATGCCCGCACTGCGGTTCAACAAAACTTCAACAGGATGAAGATGTCCTTGACACATGGTTCTCTTCATGGCTTTGGCCCTTCTCGACACTTGGTTGGTCAAAAGATTCACCCGAACTTAGATACTTTTACCCAACGGATGCATTGATTACAGCTCCCGATATTATTTTCTTCTGGGTTGCTCGTATGATTATGGCAGGTCTCGAAGTGATGGGAGAAATCCCGCTGATTGATGGCTCTCCGCGAAAAAGAGTTGAAGATATCATTCCTTTCACAGATGTATATTTCACAAGTCTCATTCGCGATATGAAGGGTCGCAAGATGAGCAAATCGCTTGGTAACTCCCCTGATCCACTCAATGTGATCGCCGAGTACGGCGCTGATGCTCTGCGATTTACAATCCTCTATCTCGCACCTCTTGGGCAGGATGTTTTGTATTCCAACGAGAAATGTGAGCTGGGTAGAAATTTTGCCAATAAAATTTGGAATGCGGGACGATTTCTTTTGATGAATAAAGAACAGCTTAGAGTTAAGAGCGTAGAGCATAGAGCGGAGAGTAGAGAGCGGAGAGTGGTGAGCAAGGATCGATCTGAAATCAACGAGGATTTCCTCGACTTAGCAGACAGATGGATTCTTTCCCGTCTCAATTCGACGATAGCTGATATGAGTTCCGTACTCAATAATTTCGAGGTTCACCAATCAACAAAAATTCTTTACGATTTCATCTGGCATGATTTCTGTGATTGGTATGTTGAAATGATTAAAGGAAGACTATACGGAGACGAAACAAATGCAGCAAAGGAGATCGTCCTTGATCGGGCGATAAATATTTTTGATCAAGCAATAAGACTACTGCACCCCTTCATGCCTTTCCTAACAGAGGAATTATGGCAGCATCTTGAAGAACGAAAACCGGACGAATCAATCATGATCTCTGCTTTTCCCTCACAAAATAGGAAATGGATTGATAAAAAAACCGAATCGGAAATGACTTTCATTCAAAATGCGATCAACAGTATTCGCAATATACGCGGTGAACTGTCAGTCCCACCATCAAAAAACATCGAGCTGATTATTTGTTTCCCCGACAAAACCAAAGAGGAAGTTATTAAAAGATATCAAAACTATTTTCAACGGTTAACTCGTGTTACAGATGTACAAGTTCTAAAAGACACCACTAAACCGAAACACTCTGCAAGTACAGTCGTTGATGGGGGTGAAATTTTTATACCCCTTGAAGGAATAATTGATATTGATGCCGAACGCGATCGTATCAGTAAAGAGATTGTGCATGTTCAATCAATGGTTCAGATGACAGAAGTGAAACTTAATAATGAGAGTTTTGTGAGTCGAGCACCAATAGAAATAGTCGATAAGGAGAGGGAGAAACTTGAAAATTTCAAAACGACTCTACATAATTTACAAAAGAATTTGGCTGCATTATGAAATTCAGGAAGCTCCACGATGGGTAAGATCATTTTATTTTTCAATATAATCCTAATCAGTATCTTGATTCTTACTTGTAATGACGGTAATTTTAATCTATTACAAGCTCGAAAAGCAATTCTCGAACAAAACACAAAACGGATTTGTGCATTGAAAGTTGGCGATATCGATACGCTTCTTGAACTCTATACCGACGACGCAATACTCCTCCCACCTCATGATACTATGAAGCATGGAAAAAGGGAAATATATATGTTTTACTTACTCAATCCTCCCTTAGGGAAAATCATCGATGCTTCGATAGAATCTACAGAAATCAAAGGATTAGAATCTCCAATTTATGAAATCGGTGAATATTATTTAACCATAAAACTATTCGATTCTGATGCAACCAAGATAGATAAGAAAAAGTATCTTGCTATATGGGAACATCAAACAGATGGCTCATGGAAAATATATACTGAATGCTGGAACAGCGATTTTAATCAATCCTATGAGCTTCATAATTGGACATCGCAGTGAGATCGAAATGAGAAAGCAAAAAACTCTTGCAATTTTATGTGCTATTAGTTTGTTGATACCGTGTAACTCATCAAAAAAACAGGAGTTAGATTTAGAGCAAGTCCGAAAGTATATCGTAGAAAAAAACGCATTATGGTCAGAGTCTGTAGCCCGATATGATTTCACAACGGTTCTTTCGATGTACACCGACAACGCGACGCTGATGCCACCCAATTATCCTCTTGTCAGGGGATTGCAGCAAATTAAAGCTTTTTACCAAAGAATGCCAGCTAAAGGAGTTAGAATTACAAATACTATATTCACTACATTTGAGATAACACTCAAAGACAGTACAGCATACGAGATTGGACAGTATTCGATGGATATCGAACGCCCGAACATTCCAACCATTTCGGA
The DNA here is from genome assembly GCA_030019075.1 of Bacteroidota bacterium. Classification (GTDB taxonomy): domain Bacteria; phylum Bacteroidota; class Ignavibacteria; order UBA10030; family SZUA-254; genus JASEHD01. Next base: position 3,356 of record JASEHD010000095.1, on the reverse strand, counting down.
TACTGGGAAATATAGTACAATTTGGAAACTGCAAACGAATGGAACTTGGAAAATTTATGTAGATTGCTGGAACAGTAATAAACCACTTCGATTAATACAACCAAATAATAGTATATTTTATTATCATCAACTTATGAACTTAATAATTTAGGAGCCCCCACCAATGAAAAAATATTTTCTTCTCATCTTGCTGTTATCTTTCATCAGCTTATTGTTA
>JASEHD010000095.1:0-3129 GCA_030019075.1 Bacteroidota bacterium | reverse complement strand
TAGGGCAGAAACATGCGTTTACAATCTCCGATCTCTACAAATTGAAAGGTGTTGCAGAGCCGCAGTTATCACCCGATGGAAAAAAGATCGCTTTCGTTGTTACAGAAAATTTCTTGGAACAAGGAAAGTCGAATCAAGACGTCTATGTTATGAATTCTGACGGCAGTGATATTAAAAATCTCACAAATCATCCATCAGTCGATAATCATCCACGCTGGTTATCAGATGGTAAATCAATAATGTTCGTATCAACGAGGGAAAACGGTCCCCAAGCATGGCGGATTTCCGTCGATGGTGGTGAACCAGAACAGCTTACCGATTTTTCTATGGGTATCAGTGATCCTCAAATCTCCCCTGATGAGAAAATAATATTTTTTTCAAGCAATGTATTTCCAGATTGCGGTGCCGATAATGATTGCAATAAATACAACGACAGCACGATAAGCAACGGTCCAATTCAAGCCCATCTTGCTGACCGCTTGTTGTATCGCCACTGGACATCATGGAAAGATGGTAAACGCACACACATGTTAGCTTACAATTTGGAAACTAAAAAATACATCGATCTCTCGCCTGGAGATTTTGATTCCCCGGCATTCGAACAAAGTTTTTGCGTCTCACCAAATGGAGAGATATGTTACGTTTCCAATCACGACCTGAATGAAGCCGAATCAACGAATAAAGATTTGTTTATCGTCTCTCCTTCAGGTGTTGAAGCAAAAAATATCACTGCCGATAATAAAGCGTTCGACGGCGATCCGCAATATTCACCCGATGGGAAATGGATTGCTTATAAGTTCCAAACAATACCAACCTACGAGTCGGATCGTTTCAGAATTGGTCTTTATGACCGGAAGACAGGAGAAAAGAGTGTACTTACTGAAGAATTCGATAACTGGGTAAACAACTTTAAATGGTCTCCTGATTCAAAGAGCATTTACTTCACAGCGCAGGTCGAAGGTCATGTTCCTCTATACAAAGTCGAAATAAAATCCAAAAAGATTACGAAAATTATTGATGTGAAAACAATCGATGCATTCGATCTTTCATCCGATGGGAAGACACTCGTTTTCTCACGTCGCTCTGTTGGTGAGCCGGTTGACCTGTGGAGCTGTTCATCGAACGGAAAAAATTTGAAGCGGATTACATTCTTCAATAAGCAGATTGCAGATGAAGTTGATATCCGTCCCGCAGAGGAGATGTGGATTCCATCACCAACCGGTAAGAAAATTCACACTTTTATTGTAAAGCCGCATAACTTTGATCCTAACAAAAAGTATCCACTGATTCTTAATGTACACGGTGGTCCACAAATGCAGTGGGCGGATGCATTTCGCGGTGATTGGCAAGTTTATCCCGGTTCTGGTTACATTGTTGCATTTCCAAATCCGCATGGCTCAACAGGATATGGACAAAAATTTACAGAAGCAATCTCAAAAGACTGGGCTGGAAAAGTTTACCAAGATATAATGGCTGTTGCCGACTCCCTCGAAAATATTTCTTATGTCGATAAAGACTGTATGGGTGCAATGGGCTGGTCGTATGGCGGTTACTTTATGATGTGGCTCGAAGGACATACAACACGCTTTAAGGCAATCGCTTGTATGATGGGTGTTTATAATCTAAAAGCGATGCACGGTGCTACTGAAGAGTTGTGGTTCCCACAATGGGATTTAGGCGGAACACCCTGGGAATCTGACCTTTATGAAAAATTATCTCCGAACAAACATGTAAAGAATTTTAAAACACCGTGTTTGGTAATCACCGGAGAAAAAGATTACCGCGTCCCGTACACGCAGAGTTTGGAATTCTTCACCGATTTACAAAAGATGAGCGTGCCTTCACGATTGATTGTATTCCCTAACGATGGACATTGGCCCTCAAGCGTCAAATCGATGCCGCTTTACTACAATGCGCATCTTGATTGGTTCCATAAATATTTAGGCGGTGAGCCGGCACCATACGATATGACGAAGATGGTGAGGAATCAAGCGATTAAATAAGATTTTTGTGTTCTTTGATGTTTATGTATTGGTAGCTGCAAAACATAAATTGATGCTTCGAACTTTAGTTTGCGTGTAGAGATACAACGTACGCAGACATTCCGTCAAAGGCGGATGAGCCTATGGCTTAAAAGACTGCGGCAGCTAAAAGGTGCGAAGTTGCAACCCAGCTTAATGCGATTGCATCAAGTGAAAATTCTTTTCCCAATGTTGGCAGTGCAACGTTGAGAGCAGAAACCATAAACGGAGTTGTAAACGACAACAGCGTAGAAATGATTAAGGCAGTTTTTTGATTATTTGGTTCGTTCATAACGTGTTGAAGTTACGAAAATAGTTTGAGGTGAACAAAATATAAAAGAAATTGGCTCAAATGGATTCATAGAAAGAAATTTATTATATTGCATTAAGAGTTAAAATTGTAACAAACCAAATATTTTAAGTAATCATAACTAACCATAGTGGAAACCATAGTACCATATACAATCAATAAGATATTCTGTTTGGACTGCGTCGAAGGAATGGAAGCAATCCCCGATAGATCCATCGACCTAATCGTAACTTCACCTCCGTACGATAATACAAGGGACTACCAAGGATTTTCTTATGATTTGCATGCAACAGGACAACAAGTATTTAGGATTCTCAAAAACGGTGGTGTAGCCGCGATGGTAATTCAAGATCAAACACAAGATTTTGGAAAAACGCTTACATCGTTCCGCACAATTATTAATTGGTGTGATAACATAGGATTCAAACTTTTCGAGTGTGTCATTTATAGAAAAAATGGTTCAGAGGGCGCATGGTGGAAAAACAGATTCAGGGTTGATCATGAATACATGCCAATTTTTCTAAAGGGCGATAGACCACAGTATTTTAACAAGACAAATCTGTTGGTTCCATCCAAACACGGCGGTAAAGTAATGACAGGGAGCGGAAGTAGGAGAACTGACGGAAAAACAAATCCAAGGGTGAGGAGAGCTATAAACTTAATGAAATGTCGAGGTACTGTTTGGGATTATTTGATGGCAGGAGACAAAAATCCTAATAAGAGGAAGCATCCTGCACCGTTCCCCTGTTTTCGTCATTGGGACACCCTGAGTTAAAAGTTTAAGATTTTATTGAGCAA
>JASEHD010000094.1 GCA_030019075.1 Bacteroidota bacterium | reverse complement strand
CAATATACTAAATTATTTTATTAATGTCTACTTATCTATGGGACGTTACACTAGGTACATATACAATAGAAGATCTCTCGTGGTTGCTTGACTTGGAAGAACGTTGTGCTGATCTACCTGCAACGGCGGTTGAGGACTTGGCAATTGAAATCAATAAAGCACGGTTATCTGGTAAGAGCAAAGATGATCCTGAACTTCGACTTCGCATACAGCGTGCGTTTCAGGCTCAAAAACTATCCTTGACAGGCGACCTAGACTATGCTCGGGAGGTTATACAAAATAAAGAACTCCAGTTGAAAGATGCGCTTGAGAAGCGCAAAATCGTAGAAGAAGCCTACGCTTCTACATTCCGAAAACAACTACAAGGAGATGCGAAGCAAAAACTGATCAAGGCGCTTATAATAAATTCCTTCACTGGTGCGATTCTCACAGTGGGGGCAATATATATTACACTCTCGGTAGTTTCTCCCGACCAAATGGCGGTTTTTTGGGGCCTACTACTAACAGCGCTATCTCCCGCCATCACTGTCATCTTTAGAATATTCCACAGTGTCATACCAAATTATCGAACGCTAGTGGAAGGAATCGACGCAGTTGTTTCATCAAAAATAGATCAAATGCTTGAAAACAAACACGGATGAGATTTCCAGAACAAATAGGAGCCAACCCTCTTCGCCTAACACGGCAAATAACGACGCTGGCAAAAACACGGTATGAAAAACACTCGCTCAATACTTTTGTTCGCTCGAATGAGATTGATATGCTCACAAAAGTATTGCGTTATTTGCCGAGACATTATGCGCTACGCAGTCTACTTATACTCATACATCGAGGAGGACTTACATAATGCCAAATAACACTAAAAATGATTTTAAGCTCAAACAATATGATATTCTTATGCAACAGAACCGTTTTGAGCATACTTCTTTCTGGACTCGTTTCGGATTTATGATGGTATCTCAGATTGGTTTACTAGGATTCTTTCTCAACATGATATTGGTTGTTGTACATAAGGATTATAATCTGCGCTATCTTCTTCTGACTCTACCATTATCTGTTGTGGGTCTAATTTCAGTCCTATTCTTCTTCAAACTACATAGCATTACAAAATGGTGGGTTGATCGTTGGCTGAAACTTATAGTAGGTTTAGAGTCTGAGGCGTTCGGTGAGCTCAATGTCGTGCGAGGTGGTAGACAAGAAGCACCAGGAAGCGTAAGGAATGTTGCAAAATGGTTTTTAATCCTTTTCACAGTTATATGGTCAGTATCAATTGTAATCGTTTTAATTCTTGCTTCTTGTCTGAAATAGATAGCGGCTGCGCAGCGCATAACACGCAAAACCACGACGCTGGATGAAAAAACCAATGAATAAACATCCTCGCTCAATAGTTTTGTTCGCTCGAATGAGATTTGTGTGCTCACAAAACTATTGCGTTATTTGCCGAGACGTTCCGCAGCCATTCGCTCGCGAGTGTAATCTACCAATCAATCACAGAATTGAAGGAGTAATCTATGAAACATTTCATCACATCCGTTGTCCTCGCTGGGCTAATACTGGTTTGGGTAGGTGTACAATCTCAAACAAAAGACAAGTCCGACACGAATCAGATTCCAGAGAAGGTCATGGATGGGCTTAAGGCGAAGTTCCCCAAGCCCGAAATCGACAAGTGGACCAAGGAAAAAGAAGGCGACATCTCTTTGTACGATATCGAGTTTAAACAAGAAGGATACAAGTATGAAGCTGACATCAAAGAAGACGGCACCATTCAGTATCATCTTACCAGATATGCGATCCGTGGTTAGTAATTCTGCATTTATCTGTTTTTTTGAAAACATTCCTCATTGTACCTGATACTGGTATTCCCTGTTTTTTCTGGTAGTATTCGCATTAAGATAATGGTATTTTTGGTTGATGTCTTTGGGGCTTGTAAAGTTGATATTTCTTTCTTTATCACTTACATTATTATAGAAAGGATATTAAAATGAAAACACCAATCCCCGGTAACGAATATGAGCGGCTGAAAGCTCTACGGCAATATGCAATCCTCGACACACCAGACGAGAAAGTATTCGATGATATAACCTTTCTCACTTCCCATGTGTGCCAAACTCCATATTGTTTGATCAGCTTTGTTGATAGTGAACGCGTCTGGTTCAAATCAAAAATAGGATTGGATATTAAGGAAATTCCGCGCAACGTCGGTATTTGCGCTCACCCGATAATGGAATCTGAGGAGCTTTTCATCATCCACGATACAACACTTGATGAACGATTCGTAAACAATCCTATGGTTCAAAACGAGCCGCACATCCGTTTTTATGCGGGCGCACCGCTCGTTACCTCAGATAATCTCGTGCTGGGTGTGCTTTGCGTCCTCGATTCAGTGCCGCGTGAACTAACTAAAGAACAAATGACTGCACTGCGTGCCTTAAGCCGATCTGTTGTTAATGAACTTGACCTGCGGCGAAATATTAATATCCTTTCTACTTCCAATACCGATCTTAAACGGACGGAAACCGAATTGAGAGAAGCTGAGGAACGGCTTCGCGATTTCCTTGAAAATGTAAATGATATGATTCAGTCTGTCGATACGGATGGAAATTTTCTTTACGTGAATCGAACATGGCTGAACACGCTTGGATACAATAGATCGGAAATGTCGAAACTTAAGTTGATGGATGTTCTTCATCCCGATTGCCGCGATAAATGTGTAGAAAAATTCATGCAGGTGCTAGCAGGCAAATCCCTTGGTGAAGTTGAAGCGGAATTCATTACGAAGGATGGTAAGAAAATTATTGTTGAGGGAAATTCAAATGTTAAATTCGAGAACGGAAAACCGTTATATACCCGAAGCATCTTCCGCAACATCACCGACCGCAAACGTATGGAAAAGGAGCTTAAATTAAAACAAGCTTACTTCGAGCAGTTATTCAACCACGCACCCGAAGCCATAGTAGTACTGGATAATGAAGATCGAATCATAGATGCTAACAGGGAATTTTCTCGTATGTTCGGATACACACATGAAGAGTCACTCGGTAAATTCATTAATCACCTTATCGCTCCTTTTGAGCTTCGAGGTGAATCGTTAATGCTCACCGGCAAAGTTGCTAAAGGCGAGGCAGTTAGTTATGAAACTGTCCGGCACAGAAAAGATGGAACACCGTTGGATGTTTCCATACTCGGCACACCAATTATTGCTGAGTGGGGCAACAACCTGGTTTATGGTATCTATCACGACATTACTGAACGGAAGCGAATGGAGAAAGAGCTTCAAATTAAGCAGCCATATTTTGTGCAATTATTTGACAGTTCCCCGGAACTGCGCGATGAGGCACTTGCACTCACCGATAAAGTAGCTCATGGTGAGATGATTAGCTTTGAAACAGTCCGTAAGAAAAAAGACGGCTCCCTTTTCGATGTCTGGATACTCGCAGCACCAATTTATGTAGAGGGCGGAAAAATTGCTCTCTATGGAATGTACCGCGATATCACGGAGCGAAAACAAATCGAGAAAGAGCGGGAACAGCTTATTCATGATCTCCAGGAAGCCCTCGCGAATATTAAAACACTTCGCGGACTTATTCCTATTTGTGCGTGGTGTAAGAAAATCCGTAATGACACCGGATATTGGAGCCAAGTTGAATCGTACATCGAACAGCAAGCCGATGTGAAATTTTCACATGGTATATGCCCGGAATGTTTTACAAAAGTAAAATCCGAATTTCGGAAAGAATAATATTAAGAAAAAAAATACCGCTCAGACACTAAGGACACTTAGAAACACTTAGTGTCTTAGTGGTAAGAAAATATTATGCTAACACAAAAACACATAAACGATATCGCGTACAAAATTGTTGGCTGTGCAATTGAAGTTCATAAACATTTAGGTCCCGGACTTCTTGAATCTGTATATGAGACCTGTTTGATAGATGAACTTAACGCATACAATTTGAAGGTTGAGTCGCAAATCTATGTGCCATTAAATTATAAGGGAAAAGAATTAGGTAATAACCTCAAACTCGATTTATTGGTTGAAGATCTCATTATTGTTGAGCTTAAGTCAGTGGAAGTTATGATTCCATTATTCACAGCGCAACTGTTGACATATTTAAAGCTTACAGGAAAACCAAAAGGTTTATTGATTAATTTTAATTGTGAAAATATTGTAAAACACTTGGTACCTCTGGTAGCAGAAGAGTTTGCGAAGTTACCAGAAAAATAAACCACTAAGACACTCAGAACACTAAGAAACACTTAGTGACACTTAGTGAACTTAGTGTCTCAGTGGTAAAATAAAAGGTGAATCTATGAACACACAACAAACACCAACAAATTATGAACAGGAACGCAAGGCGTTTCTAAGTATTTTAGAAGATGAAAAAATTGCAAAAGAGGCGCTGCAAAAAAGTGTAATTCACTTCCGCTCAATCTTCGAAAACATCCGCGACGCTATCTACACACTCTCTCCCGAAGGAAAATTATTATCAATCAATCAGGCATTTGAGACTCTTACCGGATGGACAGTTGAGGAATGGATTGATAAACCCTTCACAGGTCTCGTTCATCCCGAAGATTTACCGAAAGCTATCGATAATTTCCAAAAAGTAATATCTGGGGAGAAAGTAAAACCATATGAACTTCGAATTAGAATCAAATCGGGTGAGTATAAAATTGGAGAATTTACACCATCTCCTTTAATTGTTGATGGTAAAATTATTGCTGTTCTGGGAATAGCCCGCGACATCACCGAACGCAAACGGGCGGAGGAGGCGTTGCGCGAGAGCGAAAGAAGATTGAAAGAAGCTGAACGACTTGCCCATATAGGGCATTGGGAATTAGACCTTGAGAAAAATGTGCTCAACTGGTCTGACGAGGTTTACCGGATGTTTGGCTTACAGCCACAGGAATTCGGTGCAACCTATGAAGCTTTTCTGGAAAGAGTCCATCCAGAGGATAGAAAGTTCGTTAACAATGCCTATACTGATTCAGTACAAAACCAAACTGGCTACAACATTGAACATCGCATATTGCTTGAAGACAGCACAATAAAATTTGTGAACGAGATATGCAAAACTATTTATAGCGATGTCGGTAAACCGCTTCGTTCTCTGGGTGCAGTAATAGACATCACCGAGCGCAAGCGGGCGGAGGAATCCCTGCGCAAAAGCGAGAAGCAATTCCGCAATCTATTCGAGAACGCGCCGATCGGCATTGGCATCGCCGACTTGCAGGGCAACCTGCTGGCATTCAACGATGCAATGCTTATCCCCGGTCAATATACCCGCGCGGACATCGAGCAGATCGGGAACGTGGCCGCGCTCTACTACGAGCCGCAGGATAGAAACGAAGTCATGGCGCTCCTGCAACAACAGGGATTCGTGATGGGCTGCGAAGCGCGCTTCAAGCGCAAGGACGGTTCTCCCTATCACACCCTGCTTTCCCTGACGCGAACGGTTTTCAACGGACAGCCCGCCCTGCAGGCCATCGTGGAGGATATCACCGAGCGCAAGCGGGCGGAAGAACGTCACAAAAGTCTAAGTAATATTCTAGAAGAATCGTTGAACGAAATATATGTCTTCGATACTACAACGCTTAAGTTTATTGAGGTTAATCGTGGTGCCCGTGCTAACATTGGATATTCAATTGATGAACTTCGAAAGATGACCCCGCTCGACCTCAAACCTGAATTCACCCCACAATCTTTCAATGAATTGGTTTCACCGCTTCGAACAGGCGAACGGGAATTGATTGTATTCAACACGATCCATCGCCGAAAAAATGGTTCTAACTATCAGGTCGAAGTGTATTTACAATATTCCACTTATGAATCAAAAACAGTTTTTATCGCTATAATCCTCGACATCACCGAGCGCAAGCAGACGGAAGAAAAAATACAGCTTCAAAACCAACGGCTAGAAGTCCTGCGTGAAATTGATACGGCGATCCTGTCGGCTGATTCGATAAAAGACATCGTCGGCGCTGCGTTGGATCATATCCGTGAATTGATTGACTGCCGCCGTGCCCACCTCACTTTATTCGATTGGGAAACGGACGAAGCGCTGGTTTTCGAGATGAGAATGACAGGCGAAACATCTGTGCCCTCGGGGCAGCGCTTTCCACTGGAGTCACATCGACACAACATCAAAATCCTTTCGCAGAATCAACCAGCGCTGATGAACGACCTGAGCGCGTGGAAAGATCCGCCGCCCATGGTTCAGAGCCTCATGATGGATGGCTTGCTTTCCGTGTGTCTGTTGCCGATCTTCTCACAACAAAAGCTAACTGGCTGCTTAAGCCTGCTTTCCGAAATACCCGGCTTTTTCGACGAAGATAAAATCAATCTTGGGCACGAGGTTGCAAATCAGGTCGCAATCGCGCTCACCCAAAATCGTTTGGTCGAGTCGTTACGAGAAAGTGAAGAAAAATTCCGCCAGCTTGCGGAAAACATTCACCAGGTTTTTTGGATGACCGATCCGCAGAAGAACCAGATGCTCTACATCAGCCCCGCCTATTAGGAGATCTGGGGACGCACGAGAGCGACTCTCTACGCCTCGCCGCGGAACTGGCTCGACGCGATCCACGACGAAGACCGCGCCAGGATACTCGAGGCAGCGACTACGAAACAAGCGCGTGGCGAGTACGACGGAGAGTATCGCATCGTGCGCCCCGATGGAGCGGAGTGCTGGATCCACGACCGCGCATTTCCAGTCAAAGATCCAGCCGGTCAGGTCTACCGCATTGCCGGCATTGCGGAGGACATTACCGAGCGCAAGCTAGCCGAAGAATCTTTGCGAGAAAGTGAACGAAAGATTTCAAATTTGGTTGGCAATCTGCCCGGTATGGCTTATCGCTGTAAGAATGATAAGGATTGGACGATGTTGTATGTAAGCGATGGATGCTACGAAATCACAGGTTACTCCCCTGATGATTTAATTGGGAATAAAGAAATCGCTTTTAATGAACTTATTTTAGAACAATATCAAACTTACCTGTGGGAGAAATGGCAGAAACGACTATCGGAAAAACTCCCGTTTGAGGATGAATATAAGATATGCACAGCAAATGGAGAAATAAAATGGGTTTGGGAAAGAGGAGGTGGTATATTTAACGAAAATGGAGAACTCTTGTTTCTAGAAGGATATATTGAAGATATCACTGACCGCAAGCGGGCAGAAGATGCGCTTCGAGGAAAAGAAGCCTTTATTCGGGCTGTGCTGGATAATCTCCCTATTGGCATTGCAGTCAATTCTGTCGATCCTAATGTGACCTTCAGCTATATGAACGACAACTTCCCCATGTTCTACCGGACAACAAGGGAAAAACTTGCTGAATCAGACGCATTTTGGGAGGCAGTTTATGAGGATCCGGGTTTCAGGGAAGAAATCAAGAAAAGAGTGTTGGAAGATTGCGCCAGCGGCGATCCAGAACGTATGAGCTGGGTTGATGTTCCGATCACACGCCAGGGGGAGAAGACTCATTTCATCAGCGCCAGGAATACACCGGTTCCTGACCAACCGCTGATGATATCCGTCGTCTGGGATGTGACCGAGCGCAAGCGAGCAGAAGAAGAAATCCACCAGCGAAACAAAGAGATGGAGATATTGGATTCATTTATCAAAACAACAACAACAAAATTAGAGCTTCAGAATATTCTCGATACTGCACTCGAGGGAGCTATAACATTAACCGGTCTTGAAGGAGGTATACTATGTCTTGTTGATGATACAAAGAAAGTCCTTGATCTCTCAGCCGCACAAAATACATCCAAAGAAATGTTCGATGAGCTGAGTGTGTCTTCAATTAAAATCGGTGACTGCCTATGCGGTAAAGCCGCCGAGACAGGTGAGCCGCTAATATTGTGGGACAATGCTTCGGGAAGCGAGTATGCAACACACGAATCTGTTCGGAACGAAGGTATTCGTTTCCATGCAGCATTCCCGCTTATTGCAAGCGGGAAAGCACTTGGCGTACTTTGCGTCTTTGCGAGAAACGATTTCAAGCCAACAGAGCGCTCACTTGCAATGCTGAAAGAACTTTGCAAAACTGTAGCACTTGCAATCGAGAATGCGAAATTGTATAAAGAAGTTCAAAAACATGTTATGGATTTACGACGGGAAATTGTCGCGAGGAAACAAGCGGCGTTTGAAATACAGAAGATGAACAAACAAATGCGCCAGCTTGCTGCCCGGCTTCAATCTGTTCGTGAAGAAGAAAGCACCCGTATTGCCCGCGAAATCCACGACGATCTCGGTCAGGCATTGACAGGGCTTAAAATGGATCTTAAGTGGTTAGAAAAACAAAGCCCGGCTGCCCAAAAAACCATAAAAGAAAAAATTCAATCTATGTTTCAGCTCATTGATAACACGATTCAATCGGTTAGAAAAATCTCGACTGAGCTGCGACCGGGTGTACTGGAATTAGGATTGGTGTCTGCTATTGAATGGCAGGTGAAGGAATTTCAAAAACGAACGGGAATTAAATGCTCCTTCATAACAGATAAAAAAGAAATTCAGCTCACCGAAGATCAATCATCAAACTTATTCAGGATGATTCAAGAAATATTAACCAATATTATCCGCCATGCAAATGCATCAGAGGTTACGGTAAATCTAAGTTGTAAGAAAAAGAGCTTGCTATTGGAGGTACACGATAACGGTCGCGGTATTACTCCGGAAGAGATAGAAAATGTAAACTCTCTCGGCTTGCTCGGATTAAGAGAGCGTACATACATCTTAGGCGGAACAATAGAATTAGAAGGAAAACCCGGACAAGGAACGGTAGTAAAAGTGAAAGTACCGATGAAATAATTTCGCATTATCGTAAACGATAATGCTACAACGAAAGAAGCATCCTGCGGGATGCTGGTACATCAGACCGATTTATCGGTCTTTTTTCGAGAAGCGTCACCATTTATGGTGATGCGATGTATGATTGGAACAATTATAAAGGTGTAACTATGAGCCAAGTTTATCATAAATTATATTACCACGCAGCATGGTCGTCACATCTGCGTCAACCGATGATCACAACTGAGATAGAAAAAGTATTATATCCAGCAATGGAAAATAAAGCAAAACGATTTCATTGTCATATTTTCGGAATTAATGGAACTGAAGATCATACACATATGGCTATCAGTATCCCTCCATCAGCATCTGTTAGCGATATTATCGGTAAGCTCAAAGGCAGTGGATCTTATTTTCTGAACAAGGAATTACAAATCACAGATAATTTTCAGTGGCAAGATGGTTTTGGGATTCTCTCTTTTGCAGAAAAAGATTTGCATGCAATTCTCAAATATATCGCAAACCAAAAAGAACATCATGATCTTGGTAAATTAAACAATGAGATGGAAAAAATGAATGACGAAAATAACGGAACAGAAAAATAACCGCGCAGTTTAGACCGATTCATCGGTCTTTATTTGGATAGCATCATTATTTATAATGATACGAAGGAACGATGCAACGATATTCACCGGATCATCGTGAAGAATGATGTTGTAATGTATAAAGGAATATCCCGCATTATCGTAAACGATAATGCTACAACGAAAGAAGCATCCTGAAGGATGCTGGTACATCAGACCGATTTATCGGTCTTTATTCGAGAAGCATCACTATTTATGGTGATGCGAAAAGATAAATTCTTATTGTATTTTACAATTAGCAGAAGAGTGTCATATGAAACGAATATTAATAATAGATGACCATGCAGTTGTCCGAGGGGGACTCAAACAAATACTTCTTGATGAATTCCCAAACACCAAATTTGGAGAAGCAAATAATTCGGGTGAAGCCCTGGAGTTTCTCAACAAAGAAGATTGGGATGTAGTAATACTGGATATTTCCTTACCGGGCCGTAGTGGTCTCGACATCTTAAAAGACACCAAGCAAGCAAAACCAAAACTACCTATTCTTGTGTATAGCATGCACTCAGAGGAAGAATTTGCAATCCGTGCTTTGAAATCGGGCGCATCGGGTTATATGTCAAAGTCTGAACTTCCCGATCAACTTGTAAAAGCTATTCATCAATTGTTGACAGGTAGAAAATACATAAGCTCATCGCTGGCAGAACGATTAGCAGTCGAGATTGAGAAACCATCCGAGAAACCACTCCACGAAATATTATCTAACCGCGAGCATCAGGTCATGCTGATGATTGCCTCGGGTAATTCACCCACCCAGATTGCAGAAGAACTCTCCCTAAGCATAAAAACCATAAGCAGTTACCGGGCACGCATTCTCGATAAAATGCGGATGAAAACAAACGCCGAAATTATCCGCTACTCTATCGAGAATAAACTGATATAGATTCCAGATTACAGATTTCGGATATTAGATTTCATTTTTAAGCATCACCGTAAACGATGATGCTCCAACGAAAAAAGCATCCTAAAGGATTCTAAAATGGCAGACTGATTTATAAGTCTTTTTGTGAAGAGCATCACTATTTATGGTGATGCGTGTAGGATGATTCCTACACCCTCCCGCTCCATCATCTCACCAATAATACATACTTCCCCCTATTTATTTTGCTTTGGGTATATAGTATTTTGTAATAGAAAATAAACCGAAGAAATGAATAAAGAGGTTTTAAAATGAAAATATTTATAGTAGATGACTCGCATATCGTTCGCGCACGATTGATGATAATATTCGGAGAGCTTCCGGGCATTGAGATTGTCGGACAGGCAGGAACTGCAACCGATGCTAAAAACATGATTCCAAAGGTAATGCCCGATGTTGTTATTCTCGATATAAAATTACCCGATGGGAGCGGGATTGATGTCCTCCAAAAAATAAAAAATGAACATCCTCACATCATCGTTATAATGCTCACAAATTATCCCTATCAGCAATTTCGAGAAGAATCCATAAAAGCAGGGGCTGATTATTTTTTTGATAAATCAAAAGATTTCGACGAAGCGATTGAAGTATTGGAGAAATTATAATGAAACCCATTAAAGTATTATTGTGGAGAAAGACATTATGAAAACAAAACCGATAAAAATATTACACATTGAAGACGATCATTCCGAGGCGACCTTAGTACGAGAATACCTAAACAACGAAGAACATCTTAATTACGAGCTTACACATGCCGAAAGATTTTCCGATGGTATTGAAAAGTTAAAGAAAAACCATTTCGATGTAGCACTTCTCGATTTATCTTTGCCCGACTCACACGGTATCGAGGCCGTAGAGCATCTAGTTGGATTTGCACCCCACTTGCCAATTATTGCACTCACTGAAATCAGCGATAACGGGCTTTCACTTCAAGCGCTTCAAGCAGGTGCTGAAGACTACATAGTGAAGGGTAAAGTTGACTGTGCACTCCTCACTCGTTCAATACGATATGCCATCGAGCGGAAACGCGTGGCAACATTACTTCGCATCAGCGAAGATAGATACAGAACCTTCTTTGAAAGTTCGAAGGATGTTTTTTATCGAACAGATATTAGGGGAATCATTCAATTCATCAGTCAATCGGTGAAAAATTATGGATACACAATTGAGGAAGTGATCGGAAAAGACGTTACCTTATTTTATGATAATCCTGCCTACCGTGGTGTACTTGTGCAGAAGCTTATGACAGACAAATCTGTAAGCGATTATGAGATCACCCTCAAGAGTAAAGTCGGCAGGCCTATTCAAGCTTCCCTTACAGCAACTCTTGTACTCGACAATTCAAACAAGCCAATTGGAATAGATGGTGTATTACGAGATATTACCGAACGTAAAGAAGCAGAACAGGCACTCCAGCAAAGTAAAGAAAAGTATAAAACTATCGTCGAGAATACACACGACCTAATCTATACCTGTACTGTAGATGGAACGATTACATTCATAAATCCAAATGTTGCACAATATGGATATTCTCAAGAGGATATTGTTGGTCGTAATATTTTGGAATTTATACAGCCTGAAGACCAAGCGAGGATCGAGATAGAATTTGAAGAGACTATGAAAACGGGAGCTGAATATTTATATGAAGTAAGAATAATGAAAAAGGACGGCGGCTTTTTCTTTGCCGAAGACTATGGTAAAATAAACTGGATAGACGGAAAACCAGCACAGATTACAGGAATAATTCGCGATGTTACCGAGCGCAAGCGGGCTGATGAAGTACTACAGGAAAGTAAAGAGCGTGCTTTTAAACAACGCGCCGCGATCTCGACGCTTGCCTTTGACGATACAATAACCTCTGGCGATATACAGATGGCTGCGCATAGAATCACAGAAGAGGTTTCAGCAGCTATTCAGGTTGAACGCGTAAGTGTTTGGCTTCTTTCTGAGAATAGCGAGGAAATGCATTGCATCGAACAATTTGAAGCAACAGAAAGGAAACATAGTAAAGGCATCGTTCTAATATCCAAGGACTACCCGCGATACTGGGGAGCTATTCGTGCTGAGAGCCGAATCAATGCCGACAATGCACAAAACGATATACGTACAAGCGAGTTTAAGGAGGGATACTTGATTCCGTTGGGGATATCATCAATGCTTGATATAGGAATCCAGGTGGAAGGCAAATTGATCGGTGTTTTATGCCTTGAACACACGGGCGAGAAAAGAACCTGGTTTTCTGACGAGCAATCGTTCGCCAGTATGGCAGCAACTCTTTTAGCACAGACCTTCACAAATGCCAAGCGCAAGCAAGCGGAAATAAATCTCAAAAGAAGAGAAGCGATTCTTGAAACCATATCAATATCAGCGGAGAAATTTTTAACTGCTGAAAATATTAATGAGCCGGTAAATGATACTCTTCGGCTTTTGTGTAAAGCAACGGATGCGAGCCGTGTTTATATATTCAAGTTCCACCATTCCGGCGATGGAAAACTGTTGACGAGTCAAACCCATGAAAGTGTTAAGGAAGGAATTACTCCACAGGTAGATAACCCTGAACTTCAAAATTTGGATCTTATTTCTGCCGGGTATAACCGCTGGGTAAAAACATTCGAAAAACATGAGCCGATAGTTGGATTGATAAAAGATTTTCCCGATAGTGAAATAGAGATTTTACACGCTCAAGATATTCAGTCAATTTCAGTTGTTCCGATTTATGTGTCTGAAAAACTTTATGGGTTTATCGGCTTTGACGAATGTCTTTATGAGAGAAGTTGGTCGAAACCGGAAATAGAAGCTTTGCAGGCAGTTGCAAATTTGATTGCAGGAGCTATTGTTAGGGAAGAAAACAGAAAAGAACTTGTTGAGAATGAGAAACGGCTT
>JASEHD010000093.1 GCA_030019075.1 Bacteroidota bacterium | reverse complement strand
CATCTACCTGCTGACTAAGCTGGTGATATTCTTCTTTCTGAATTTTAAAAATTTCCTCTGATTCGATTAGGTCATTATTACTTTTTTCTTTCCGGTCTAATAGATCTTTTTTCTCATTTATTAAGACTTCTTGTTGATCATGAAGATCCGATTTTTCCAACTCATATCGTTTTATGTTTGAATCAAGAGAATTACAGCGTTCCTGTGCAACAAGAATTTTTTCTTCGCTGCGGTGGATTTCTCCAAACTTTGTTGCAGCTAACTGCTGGATTTCATGAAGACGTTTTTCAACTTCATCTAAATCCAACCGAAGCTTTTCAATTTGCTCCTCTTGGAAGTGGAGGATTTCACTCAACTTCGTTTTATCAATTGATGCAAGCAGGAATTTTTCTTGCAGGGGTTTCAATTTATCGTGGAGGTAAGCATATTCACGCTCAAGCAAATCAATCTCGAGTGCCTTTAATTTGTTAGAGACTTCATTATATTGTTCTGCTTTCTTTGCTTGCCTTTCAAGAGAATTGACCGTTTTCTGAATTTCTTTAACAATATCATTGACACGTGCTAAATCTTGCTGAACATCCTGCAGCTTGCGGATAGCAGCTTTGCGGCGGAACTTGTACTTGGTAACACCGGCTGCTTCTTCAAACAATCTTCGTCGTTCATCCGTTTTATCAGAGAGAATGGTTTCAACCATTTTAAGTTCAATGACCGAATACGCATCGCTTCCCATGCCCGTGTCCATGAATAAATCAACGATATCTTTCAATCGGCATTGAACCTTATTGAGGAGATATTCACTTTCACCTGAACGAAAAACCCGGCGGGTAATTGTAACTTCGGAATAATCAGTCGGCAGGATACCTTTTGTGTTTTCAATCGTTAAAGATACTTCGGCAAGCCCAACTGGCTTGCGGTTTTTTGTGCCGTTAAAGATTACATCTTCCATCTTATCGCTGCGAAGTGTGCTGTACCGCTGCTCACCTAATGCCCAGCGGATAGCATCGACTATATTAGTTTTTCCGCACCCATTAGGACCGACTATTGCGGTTACGCCAGCATCAAAATTGAGATTGACACGGTGTGCAAATGATTTAAATCCGATTATTTCAATCTTCGATAAATACATATCTAATAGTTAGCGGTTTGTAATAAATATTTTAGATAGACGACTGTCGATTTTGTATAATCAAGATAGCCATAAACAGCAATACAAGCAATAATAAGAATTAAGAATCCGATGGTGTATACCCTAATAGGGAACACATCAAAAATAATCGATATCCCCTTAAATAATCGCAACAGCACCCAAAAACTGATGAGCGCTATGAGGATAAATATCGGAATTATATAAAACTCGATCTCCATTAGCCTGAAAACAATCATCGCAATTGGAATTAGAATAATATATGGTAAAGACGACCATATCGTAACAGAAAATGCGTGATAGAATAACACACGCGTCTTAACCAGCATGGATAAGAACTTAATAAAAAGAGACAATATTATTAATTTCAGGAAAATGATTCCTGAGATAATCAGAATAAAATTTAATGGATCCCATACGAGATAGATAAACCATTCCTTAAGTACATCGGTCATGATCTGACTTGATAAATTATCTATCAAGAGATTATCTCGATAATGAGCAAATATACTCGAAAGAAGCGTCGCCCCTGTTACCGAAATAACAATCGCAAGGAATGAAGTATGAACATAAGTAAGGATGCGCTGGTCGCGCACATCTGCAAAGAAGTTATATGCTCGAAAAAGCGATCTATTCACGCCATCTCTGAATCGACGGATTGCATTATACATAAATGCAAACGATATCAGCATGATGAATCCTGAAATGACATAAACGATCGGGGTGTTCGATGAATAATTTCCAACCGGTAATGCCTGTACTTTTTCATCGTTATACAATGCACGCACAACATCAAATGCTGTTCGTTTCTCACGATCATGACTTACAATCCCCATCGCACATAAATATGGATCATGAGAGCGAGTTGTTAGCGATGGGCGATCTGTCCGCCAATCGTTATAAGACCAGAGTATACTCCCAGCTATCTTCATCTCTTTTAATGTATTATAGAACTGCATCGCATACCGTGCCTGAGATTCCATCGAGTATGGATCGCTGTAACCAGAGTGATTCCCCGGCTCAACCTCTTTTCCGTATCGAACAACTATAATCGGTTTATCAGGGTACTTTGTCGCAAACGCTTTGAGCGCTTCTCGGTATTCCTTCGGCTCATCCCCATAACTATTTAAGGCAGCTATATCTACGTACTCGAAGCATGGATTATTCATAGAGCGAGTTGCAAAAAAGACGGGCCTATGATCGAGCGACCTGATTATATTCCTTAAACTATTTACAAACTCACATGAGAAAGATGTAGGAACATCAATTCCGTTACCAATTCCCCAACCCAGTACCGATACATGATGTCTATCCCGGTAAACCATTTCTTTTGCATAAGCTGTTACCATTTCCTGATAATATTCTTTTGAAAAAATTTCATACGGCACATCGGTAACGGGTATCTCCTCCAGCACGAATATACCGTATCTATCACACAAGTTCAGCATATATGGGTGAGGTGGATAAAGAAAGCGTATCAAATTTGCGCCAAGTGTTTTTATTGATGCTACATCCCGCTCTAATGCCTCATAGGTCATTGCTGACCCAAACATATAATGATCTTCCTGCCAAAGTATACCCTTCAAAATCAGCAGATTATTATTAAGGAACAGCCGACCATCTTTCCATTGAATATTCCGGATTCCAACATCGATGCTATATTCATCGAGCAGTGTAATCTCTTTACCAATACTTCGAACAAGCTGACATTTGAATATATAGAGATCGGGAACCTCTGGTGACCAGAGTTTCGGATTCGGGATCAGAACATCTGCATTCACTGAAATAGTCTTATTTCTTTGTAGTGTGAATGGTGTAATACTGCTTCGTCCGACTATCTCACCGCTAAGTTTATCATAAACTTCAACTTGAAAACCGATCAAGCTTCCTAATTCAGATTTGAGACCCGACCACCGATCAGTTACATTACCTTGCACAGAAATCTTCGCTGATTTGAAGTCCGGAGAAATACTCGATGTTGTTTTCAAATCGTCAATGAATAGTTTTGGTACTGCAAGAATATAAATATCTCTGAAGATACCACAATAGGAGCGCCATCCACCAACCTGCTGCCTGAGGGGAACAGTCGTTCTTGGTGATAATTCATTATCAACAGAAATTGTTATTGAATTTTCGGTCCCTACTTGTAGTGTATTATTTTGAATCGGTAAGACAACTGACGTATAACCACCAGTGTGCCTCCCAACAAAGTTGCCATTGATTGTGATTTCGCTTTGATAGTTAATTCCGTAAACCACAAGCAAAAACGTATATTTATCGAGCATCTCTGGTTTGATTTCCAAAGCCCGCTGGAAAATAACTTTTCCAGTAAAATCGAGTGCACTTGGAACTTCAACCGTGCCCCAGGTTTTTCCATCTAAACTGAATCTCCACGAACCAGAAAGATCGATTTTTAAACGAGTTGGTGAATCGGGAAACATCGCCGCATCGGCTCCTGTTCGCGTTGGTTTGCCATTAATATAAAATTTTTTAACCGATAGCGTTTGGAAAACTTGAGAATTTCCAAAGAAAGGGAAAATGCTGCTTAGAAGCGCAAGCATTACCAACGTGCGCAATGAGTTACTATGTTTTATTGATTTGATGATTATGGGTCTATTGCCCGTTTGTGAATGTTAAATCTTTCCTACTTATAATCATGCTATTTGCAAAAAAGTATTTAAATATAATAAATTATAGAAGCGAATGCAACCAAAATTTCACAATTTGGTAAGATTTTGAAGAATTTGAAGAAAAGATTGACAGATGCAGACCTATTTCGGCTACTTAGCTACCTCCACAGCAGCTTGAATAATCGCCATGAAAGCTTCGGATTTGAGACTTGCTCCACCAATTAAGCCACCATCAATATCAGATTGGGATAGAAGCGATGACGCATTTTGTGCATTCATGCTTCCCCCATATTGAATGACGGTCTTTTCGGCTAAGTTCCACGAATACATCTGACCAATCAATTTTCTGATTAGTTTGTGAACTTGATTTGCCTGTTCGGGGGTTGCATTCTTCCCCGTACCGATTGCCCAAACAGGCTCGTACGCAATAACAAGTTTTTCAACTTCGGACGAAGTTAATTCTTTTAGAACACCTTTTATTTGAGTTGTTATAATTTTATCAGTGATACCGGATTCCCGCTCTTCAAGCGTTTCTCCGATGCAAACGATTGGAGTTAGCCCAACACTCAATGCTTTTTTTATTTTCTGGTTAATTAATTCATCTGTTTCTTTGAAATACTGCCGCCGCTCTGAATGTCCAAGTATTACATACTCGCATCCAATCGTCAAAAGCATCCTTGCTGATATTTCACCAGTGTATGCACCATCATCGTACTGCGACATGTTCTGCGCACCCATTTTTATTGATGAACCTTTTATGAGTGCGTTTGCCAAAACTAATGATGTAAACGGCGGACATATAATAACATCCACTTCATTTCTGAAATCTTTCATCCGCTCCGTTAATTCAGCAATCAAAGTTGCGGTTTCGTGGATGTCTTTGTTCATCTTCCAATTGCCAGCAATTATTTTTCTGCGCATAAGTATTAGAGTATGTTAGTACATTAGTATGTTAGTATTTTAGTACGTAAGTAGATAATTATTTTGATAATGATTGCTGTAGACCAACAAGCATTGCCATAACCTCGTGGACTTCCTTATCCAATTCTGAATGTTTTTCCTTATCAAGATAATCAATTGTCATAGCTATATCAATACAACCAATACATTCATAAGCAGACCGAATTGAATATGTTAATAATCGTGCAAACTCCTTTCGAGATTCATTCCCGGCTCCTTCAGCAATATTTAATGTAATCGAGTCAGATGCCCTTCGAAATTGAGCAGTCAGAACAAACTGTTCATCTTTTGGAAATGTTCGTGTTATCTCCCGTACAGTTTTAAGGTGGAGAGCACGGTTGTAAACTTTTAATTCTCTAAATCTATGCACAAATCCTCCCTTTTTAAAAGATTATTATCATGCTAATATACTTCCTACTAACATACTAACCTACTGATCTACTCAACTACTCTCCGAATATTCTCAATCTGCTTCAAATGATTCATATCATGCCCGGCATAAAGCAACAACATCTTCTCAACATTTTCCTTTCCTCTCTCTGAGTGAATTCCATATCGTTTCCATTCTTTTAAAGATAAAGATTTCAGGAGCTTTACGTTTTCGTTCCTGAGAGCGGTAAACAACGCAAGCTTTTTCCTGCAATCTGTTTTCTCGTAATGAAGATTAACTGCCCATTTGTTCTGATCATACTTTTCGATCTTCGAGCCGGGTTCCGATATTATTTTCCGGAAACGGTAACTTAGCACAATTTCTCCATCAGCAAGGTGCGCCAAGATTTGAGCAATCGACCATTTTCCTTTCTTAGGCGACTTCTGCAATTGATTGTTGCTCAATCCACGGATTGCTTTTGCAATCGCGGAAGGTGTTGATTCAAATACTTCTAATGGCTCTTTATCGACAACGTACAGAACCAGTTGTTTAGCATAGGGATTTTTCTTTAGCAAGTTTTTGTTAATTATTTTCTTCATAAAACTTATCCTTCAATTTTTGGGAAAACGATTTACTAATTCTGTGAGAGAGCTTTTCAGATTGATGATGCTTCGAAATAATTCTTCGTGCAAGTGACCCATAGCTTTCAGTAATTCACCTTGCTCGCGTACTTCCTTTTTCAAATCAACAACTTCAATCGTCATTGTATCTATTCTTTTATTCAGTACTTCAATTTGACCATCAAGTTTATTATCATCTGCCATAGCATACCTCTTATCGGATCATAATATTTTAATTTTTAATTGCCTGCGTTACCTTATGTGCTGCATCCTCGAAACTTGAAGCAACCGCAAAGTTTAATCCAGAGTTGGCAAGTATTTCTCTCGCCTCCTTAGCATTCGTACCATCAAGTCGAACAACTACCGGTAAAGTAACATTCACTTGTTTCGCCGCTTCGATGACTCCGTTTGCAACACGATCGCAACGGACGATACCGCCGAATATATTTATAAGAACTGCTTTCACATTTTTATCCGAGAGAATAATTTTAAAACCATTCGATACCGTCTCAACATTAGCCCCGCCGCCAACATCGAGGAAGTTTGCCGGCTCACCGCCTGCAAGTTTGATAATATCCATCGTCGCCATCGCAAGTCCGGCACCATTTACCATGCAACCGACATTTCCATCAAGTTTGATATAATTCAGATTGTATTTAGAAGCTTCAATCTCAAGCGGCTCTTCTTCATCAAGATCACGCATCTCAAGAATATCAGGATGGCGGAAGAGTGCATTGTCGTCGAAGTTCATCTTCGCATCAAGGGCAAGTACTTGTCCGTCTGTTGTAATCACAAGTGGATTAATTTCTGCAAGCGATGCATCCGATTCTTCGTATGCACGATAAAGTGCAAGAAAAAATTTCACAGCATTCTTAAGCGTATCACCAGATAAACCCAATCCGAACGCCAATTTACGTGCCTGAAAATCTTTGAAACCGATGGATGGATTGACAGTCTCTTTCAATATCTTCTCAGGTGTTTCAGCAGCAACTTTCTCGATTTCAACGCCACCCTCTGTTGATGCCATAACTACGTTCTGAGATTTCGCGCGATCAAGCGTGATACCAACATACAACTCTTTTGCAATAGAAATTCCCTGTTCGATGAGAAGTCGTTTGACTATTTTCCCTTCCGGACCTGTTTGATGGGTTATTAATCTCATTCCAAGAATCTGTGAGGCAAGCTGCCTAACTTCATCTAAACTCTTGGCAACTTTCACACCACCGCCTTTGCCGCGACCACCTGCATGGATTTGCGCTTTTACAACCCACATAGTGAACGGAGTCGAGCTACCTGTAGTGAGCGAAGTCGAACTACCTGTAGTGAGCGAAGTCGAACTACCTGTAGTGAGCGAAGTCGAACTACCACCAATGCTTTGAGCAACTTTCACCGCCTCATCGACAGAGAAAGCAACTCCGCCTAGCGGTGTTGGAACGTTATATTTTCTTAAAATTTCTTTTCCTTGATATTCGTGTATCTTCATTTTAGCTCCGATTATTTGAAGTCACTCCGCGTCCTCAGCGCCTCTATGGTGAATTTTCACCGCAGAGACACAGAGTACGCTGAGAATTTTATTCATTATTATTTAATTAAAATTGCTTTCCTTGTTATCGTTTGTGTTCCTGTCCCAAAGGGATCAATACTGACTGTTAATTGGTAAATATACACACCACTGTGATATCCTGTGGCATCCCACGTTACCATGTATTCGCCCGGTTCTTTCTTCTCATTCACTAATGTTGCCACTTCTCGTCCCAACACATCATGAATCTTCAACGCAACATGACTGAAATCTGACCTGCCCGCCGAAGCCTCGGCGAAGGCGGGAATCCGAAATCTGATATCTGTTTTTGGATTAAACGGATTTGGATAATTTTGCATCAGTTCATAGCTGCCCATCTCCCATTCCCCGTTTCTCCCGTTCTCCACGCTTGTAACCCCCTCCCAATCCCAGCCAACAATCTTTGCGTAGATATCCCAGCCCTTTGAGCGGCGATTGTCCTCCCAAGCAAACACTATGGTAGATCCATTCGCTGCGACCACAGGTAACTGTTCACCAGAGTTTGGTCCATCTGCAACGATACGATAATTTGCTCCACGTGGTGAACCATCTGCATAAAACCGTTGACCAATTACATCTGGATTGTATAAACCGTTTCTATAATCTTGCCATACAATCACGAAGTCCCCGCCCCCATCCATAGCAAGAGAGGGAAACACTTGATATGCTGTCCCTTCATCATCATTGGCTTTTATATTTACGCCTGTTGGCGTACCAGTAGAATCGTAACGTTGGAAATAAATATCATTATTGTCATTTCGATGATCTCCCCAGGCAACAGCAAAATTCCCACTTCCATCCATAGCAATTGAGGGAGCTCCGAGCCAAACCATCCCTGCATCATCACTTGCTTTAGTATTTACGCCAATTGCATCGTTAGTGGAACTGTACCGCTGGAAATAAATATCAGACCAATCATTTCGTCCATCCTTCCACACAATAACAAAATTCCCGATTCCATCCATCGCTATGGAAGGAGACGATTGCCCTGCAGTTCCAGAATCATCATTTGCCTTTAAATTCGTTCCTAATGCTGTTCCACTTGAATCATATCTCTGATAATAGATGTCATAATCACCATTACGAGAATCCATCCACACAATCACAAAATTCCCGCTTCCATCCATCGCCACAGAAGGAGACCAATGCCCTTCAGTTCCAGCATCATCATTTACCTTGGCATTAACACCCTGAGCAATTCCATTCAAGTTATATCGCTGATAATAAATGTCAGAATTACCAATACGCCCATCCCCCCACGCAATCACAAAATTCTCGTTTCCATACATTGAAATGGATGGAGAATATTGATGTGTTGTTCCTGTTCCATCGTTGACCTTGAAAATTATACCTTGCGCAGCTCCAACAGAATTGTACCGCTGAGAATAGATGTCAGAAAAGTCACTGCGATCATCAAACCATACAACGACATAGTTTCCGCTTCCATCCATCGATACGGAGGGTGGATACATACCTCCTGCATAATCAATGACCTTGAAATTGACACCTTGCGCAACTCCTGATGAATTGTACCGCTGAGAGTAGATGTCAGAATTGCCATTACGATTACCTGACCACACAATTACAAAATTTCCCCTTCCATCCATCGCAATGGAAGGAGACGATTGCCCTGAAGTTCCAGAATCATCATTTGCCTTTGTATTAACACCTTGCGCAATTCCAATTGTATTATATCTCTGATAGTAAATGTCATAATTACCATTACGATAATCCATCCACACAATCACGAAATTCCCGCTTCCATCAATCGTGATGAAGGGATTGGTTTGGTTTGCTATTCCAGTATCATCGTTAACCTTGAAATTTACACCTAATACGATTCCAACAGAATTGTATTGCTGACAATAGATGTCCCAATTAACATTGCGGTTATCCATCCACACAACCACAAAGTTTCCACTTCCATCCATCGCAATGGAGGGAGACCCTTGAGATGCTGTTCCGGCATCATCATTTGCCTTTGTATTAACACCCTGGGCAACTCCACTTGAAGTATATTGTTGATAATAAATGTCATCATTATTATTACGATAATCCATCCACGCAATAACAAAGTTTCCACTTCCATCCATCGCAATGGAGGGAGACAATTGAGATGCTGTTCCTGCATCATCGCTGACCTTGAAATTTTCACCTTGGGCAGTTCCTGATGAATTGTATCGCTGACAATAGATGTCATTATTGCCATTGCGATCATCCTGCCACACAATTACAAAGTTTCCGCTTACATCCATCACTACGGAGGGAGAATAATATGGGTATACTGTCCCTGCATCATCGTTGACCTTGAAATTTTCACCTTGTGCAGTTCCAGCAGAATTGTACCTCTGAGAGTAGATGTCCCAATTGCTATTGCGATAATCATACCACACAATCACAAAGTTTCCGGTTACATCCATCGCAGTGGAAGGAAATATTGGCGGCGTATCACCTCCTGTCGTATCATCATTTACAAGGAAATCATCTGTGAAAGCATTTTTAATTGTTTCAAGTTGGCGCTCTGTGGGGTTTGTCCCATCCTGAGTCTTGATTGGAATCTCCCGCTCGCCAGACCAGCTTTGCCTGCCCGTTGGGCAGACGGGTGGGGCTGGCTCGCCAATTCTTAAGCGATGTCCTTGCTGTCGCTGCTCCATTTTGTTAATAAAATCACTAAACGGTGTTTGTTCTCTTTCCTGCATAGTCAAACTTCCGATTTCTGACATAGCATTTTCCGGATTAGAAATCGGAAGTTTTACCTGAGAGAAAGCCGAGAAAAAAATAAACAACAAAGATAATGATAATAAAATAGTTTTATACATAGACCCTCCTATGTTAAATTTTCGTTGAATATTGGATTGATATTTATGGATTTTCGTAATGGCTTCATGTAATCTAAATATGTTTCAGGTTTTAGGTTATGAATCTATTGTTTTTGTAATTTGGTCATGCAAATCCAAGAATAATTTCTTCATCTCCCCAAGATCGATCGGCTCTATCATTTTGGGCAACCGATTGATGTGCACAACTCTTGCAAGAGCTTGACAAAACCAATACTCATCGAGTCCTACATGTTTTTGTTTTGCCTTTCCCCAAAGCTCGTCAAACTGAAAGTGTTTTTTTAATAAAAAAAATAGATCGACAAAATCTTTTACATCCGCTCGTTCAAATACTGTCGATATTTTGTTACAACCAATGTCTAATAAAGAATCAATTTGTATTTGGTACTTATCGTTCAATACTGTGTCTTCATGTCGAAATGGTGAATCGTACGCAAAATCTATTTTTATCACTTCTCCATTATTCATCGTTAACCGTGCCTCAATAAATGACTCAAAACTCCGTATGATTTCAAGCTTTCCGCTCGAAATATTTAGAACATGTACAATTTCTTTCCGGAATTGTTCGATGTGTCGTTTTTCCCCTGTGAAAAAATCCAAATCCTCTGAATAACGATGCTGAAGATAAAATGCAGAAAGCGCTGTCCCACCGGTTAAATAATAATGTTTTGAAATTTCACTTGCTCCAAAAACTTTCAACAACAGTTGTTGGTTCGCGGTAAGAACTTCAAAATTTGCATTATGTTGCATCGTGATATTCACCGTATTTCTTTATGGCAGAAGGACGACTAAAATAAAATTCCCAGTATTCTCGGATTCTCAATGAAACTGTAATCTTCGGTAGATATTCTTTGATAAGTGGAATTCCAACGTCGCGAATATCTTTCATTGTTCCGCGCATCAGCACCCGTGCAATATACCAGCACTTGAACTCTTCGCTTTCAAACTCACTTTTTTTCCAATCGTAATCCCAAAGGAGATTTTTATTGACTTTCATAATGGCTCAGTTAATTCTTTTTTTCAATATAATTCAAAGAAGAATGAATTCCAAAACGCACGAGCGATCACAGAATTGCTTTGTTATTCTCCATAAATCTTTTATATTATTTAATCTTTAAAAGTGGTTTTGTCATTTCGAGTGGTTGACCAAAAAGTAAAAATGACGGTGTCATTCCCGAATGCTTCACTCGGCCTGCCTGCCGAAACGGCACGCAGGCAGGGAATCCAGAAATCTGGTTAAATCTGAGTCATGGACTCCCGATAATCCCGATGAAGTTCATCGGGACGGGAGTGACAGTCTGGGACTTTTTAGACAGCCCCGAGAAATCTTGCTGGTGTAAACAGTGAGAAGAATACTCGATCTCCCGCTCTTCGAGCCAAATCCTTCGAGATGACATCTGGATTTTTTTTAGATAACTTTTTTAATCAGCTCAATAAAATTTTAACAATATAAAAAGATCATTATGTCAGAAAAGCAAACATTCCTGCAAACACTTAAAACATTTCCCAAAGTATATTGGCTAGCAATCGTATTCGAGTTTTTCGAACGCGGCTCGTATTACGGTATGATGAGTATTCTTTCGGTTTATTTTACCGACCAACTAAATTTTAGCAAAGAGAGTGTGGGTGTAATAAAAAGCACGATACAACCGCTCTTATATATATTACCAATCTTAGCAGGTGCTATCGGCGACAGGTTCGGATATAGAAAAACTTTGATGTTCGCTTTCTCTTTTTTGGGCTTAGGATATTTCTTAACAAGCCAAATGACCGACTATGCATTAGTATTTGGAAGCTTGGTTGTAATGGGTATCGGTGCCGGCGCATTCAAACCGATGATCTCAGGAACAATCGCCCGTGTAACAACAGAGAAGAATAGCACACTCGGTTTTGGTATTTTCTACTGGTCTATTAACTTCGGTGCGTTCCTCTTCCCGCTTATACTCGTTCCCTATCTGAAAAATACATTCGGCTGGGAATACGTAATCTTTGCATCGGCAGTTGGCACTGCAGCGATGTTGATACCAACAATTTTCCTGTATAAAGAGCCGCCAAAACCTGCAAGCACAAAAACATTACCCGAAGTTCTTAAAGGAATGATAATGGTTTTAACCGATGTCAAATTTATCGGGCTAATAGTTATTTATTCCGGTTTCTGGATTCTCTATTTCCAGATGTTCGACTCAGTTCTATGGTATGTTAAAGATTATGTCGATGCGAGCGCGCTTGATTCGGTAGTTAATTCCGCACTCGCTGCCATCGGAATCAATATCAATTGGAAATTCGATGTCGAGCATGTTACTGTTATTAACGCTGGAACAATTATTTTCTTACAAATGCTTGTCTCAAACATCGTCAAGAATACAAAAGCACTTCCCACTATGATTGTCGGCATTACGATGGGAACTTTAGGCATGGCAATACTTGCTATTTCTACAAACATCTGGGTTTTTATAATTGGAATTACAATCTTTTCAATAGGTGAGATGACCGCCCATCCAAAATTCATTAGTTATGTAGGATTGATTGCCCCACCAGATAAGAAAGCAACTTATTTAGGTTACGCATTTTTATATGGTGTGATTGGCTCATCAATCGGTGGTGTGTTAGGCGCTAACATGTATGTTCATTTTGTAGATAACTTAAAAGATCCGCAAACACTCTGGATCCTTTTTAGCTTAATCGGAGTTGCAACAATTATTGGATTGTTCTTATATAATAAATTTATCGCACCTAAGTTAGGGCATAGTCACTGATGAAGTATATGAGTATTCAAGTAGTTGAGTAGATGAGTATAGTTTATTTACGTTGCAAACTTTTTTGTAAACCGTCGAGCATAGCAATAATCTTATTAACCGCCTCCACAATCTCTTGATATGTTGATGCACTGAGAAATCCATTTTCGAGCGCTATATCGCAACAGCCAATGTACTCAAAACGAATATTTCATCCTTTGGAAAACTTTTTGTAGTCTTTCGCACCGTTTTTGTAAAAGCAAGAGCTTTCTGATACACCTTCAATTCAGAAAACGTTGCATAAGCGTTCCTTTCTGTGCATATTCAACTACTTTGTACTCAAATACTCAACTACTTCACTTTCGTCGCCATTGATTACACTTTTTTACTTGCCCAATCTTAAGTTCTATAACTGATGTTACACAAAGGTTATTTTCATCATGCTTCGTTACTACATTGCCGTAAACGGCAATGCTCA
>JASEHD010000092.1 GCA_030019075.1 Bacteroidota bacterium | reverse complement strand
AAAAGGTGCAAGCGATGCACAATTACTAACACGTTATGAAACCGATCCGCTGATGGGAGGAACCGGCACGAACATGAATTTTGTAACAATCGAGACAGAGGGCTAATCATGATGCGGTTTGGAATGGTGATAGATACGAAAAAATGTGTTGGTTGTATGGATTGTGTTGTCGCATGTAAAACTGAAAACGATGTACCCGAAAAGCTAAACCGCGATTGGATTGTGCAGGATGTGCGCGGTAAAAATCCGGATCTTCATATGGAAATCAGAACTGAACGGTGCAATCATTGCGATAATCCTCCGTGTGTTTACTGCTGTCCCACAGGTGCAAGTCATGTGCACGATCTTGGCGGCATAGTTCTGGTAACCCACGATTTATGCATCGGTTGCAAAGCATGCCTCGCATCATGTCCATATGATGCACGGTTCGTTCATCCCGAAGGTTACGCGGACAAATGTACTTTTTGCGTTCACAGAGTTGAGAAAGGATTAGATCCTGCATGTGTCTCTGTTTGTCCGACTCATTGCATGTACTTCGGAGATTTCGACGATCCGAATAGTCAGGTAAGCAAGCTTCTTGCATCCAGGAAAAATCATTCATTGATTCCCGAGGCAGGAACAAAACCACAAATATTTTATTTAGTGTGAGGTGATATGAACGAGTATACAACAACGCGTCATAACGAATTGGTCGATCCGTCACTCCACATCTGGGGATGGGAAATTCCCGTTTATCTTTTTATCGGTGGATTAGTTGCGGGGATGATGATAATTACCGGCTATTTTATCTTCAAAGGAAGATACAAAGATAAAGCGTGTGTGTGCAGGGTGCTTCCGCTCTTGGGAATGATAATTTTGAGCGCCGGCATGTTTGCGCTTTTTCTTGATCTCGAACATAAATTGTACACATGGCGGTTGTATCTGACGTTTAAAGTTGCATCGCCGATGTCATGGGGTGCGTGGATACTTATTGTTGTTTATCCTGCAATGATTGCAAGTTTTCTTATCAATGTGCCGGAATATTTTTCGAAAAAATTTCCATGGATAGATAAAATTTCTGAGAAACTCCAACAGCATAAATATGCGGTTAAGAATATCGGTGTTATAAACATGTTATTGGGTGGATTGCTTGGAATATATACCGGAGTGCTATTAAGTGCATTGGGTGCGAGGCCTTTGTGGAATAGCTCGATGCTGTGGCTTTTATTTTTAGTTTCAGGATTATCTGCCGCTTCAGCTTTCGTTCATATGGTTGCAAAAAGAGTTGATGAAAGAGAGTTGCTTGCGAAAGCTGATAATGGTTTTTTAATACTTGAAATATTCGTGATCGGTCTATTTATAATCGGGATGCTAACATCTACAAAAGTACATATTCAATCGGCGCTTGTACTTTTAAGCGGAATATATGCGCCTGCGTTTTGGGTTTTTGTATTAGGGCTTGGAATTGTGATTCCATTAATCATTCAATTACTTGCTGTGAATCATAAAATCAAACACACTCCAATTGCACCGATTATGGTAATCGTTGGCGGATTGATTTTACGGTATGTAATCGTTTACGCCGGACAATATACACGTTGGGTAGATGCTTCGCTTCTACCATAATATAATGATAAACATGAAAGGTTAATTAAATGTCATCAACATCAAACGAAGTTCAACACGGTACAAAGCCATACTGGAATCCGTATCTTTCCGGTATAGGGTTAGGACTTGTGCTTCTTTTATCATACGTCATCATGGGGCGCGGGCTTGGTGCCTCAGGTGCATTCTCCTCGCTTGTGGCGACGGGAGTCAACACAATCGCACCTGAACATGCTAAGTCGAATGAATTTTACAATGAATATCTTGCAGATACAACAAAAAGCCCGCTCAAAGACTGGCTCGTCTTCGAGGTGCTTGGAGTATTAGCAGGCGGATTTATTTCCGGTGCACTCGCGGGAAGAATAAAAAAGACAGTCGAGAAAGGTCCTCGCATTTCTGTCAGCGGCAGATTACTCTATGCATTTGTAGGTGGGGCAATAATGGGTATCGGTGCAAAACTTGCACGCGGTTGCACAAGCGGACAAGCTTTAACGGGCGGCGCAGTTCTAAATGTGGGCAGTTGGGCATTTATGCTTGCTGTTTTCGGCGGGGCTTATATGATTGCATATTTTTTTAGGAGACAATGGAAATGAATATACCCTTTTTTAAATATGGATTGTTCGGTGACGACGTTAGTTTAGTTGTTGCGTTTGTTATAGGCATCGGATTCGGGTTTTTCCTGGAACGTGCCGGATTTGGTAACGGGCGGAAACTTGCCGCTCAATTCTACTTCAATGATCTCACGGTTTTCAAAGTAATGTTCACCGCGATTATAACAGCGATGGTTGGTATTTATTATTTATCTGTAATCGGTTGGATGGATTTGTCGTTGGTTTACTTGAATCCAACATACATCGTTCCTCAAACAATTGGTGGATTGCTTTTGGGTTTCGGATTTGTGATCGGCGGATATTGCCCGGGTACTTCATGTGTCTCGGCAGTGACCGGAAAAATTGATGGAATGGTTTATCTCATCGGTATCGTTGTTGGAATATTCATCTTCGGTGAAATCTTTCCGCTTGTGAGCAATTTCTACAACTCTACGTCGATGGGGCAGATTACGTTGTCACAATTGTTCAACATTCCATACGGGATATTAGTGTTTGCAGTTGTGCTGATGGCAATTGGTGGATTTGCAGCCGCCGAGTGGGCTGAGAAAAAACTTGGCAATAAAATAGTGGAGCCATAATTATGAATAACATTTTTTCAAAATTATCGATGAATAAAAAACTTGCATTACTCGCATTCATCCTTGGTGCTGTAGCAATCTTCGCTGGTAGTCCGTATCAGGGAACCTCGTTTTCACTCGATGCGAAAGAATTGGCGATGATTGTCGAGACTGAGGTTGACCACGTCAGTGTAGAAAAACTTGCCGATTGGATTATACAAGGCAAGGCAGATTTTCGCTTGATTGACCTTCGAACTGAAAAAAAGTTCAGTGAATATCACATCCCGACAGCAGAAAACGTCACGATCACCGGTTTAAGTGAACATCCTCTGTACAGAAACGAGAAGATAATTCTTTATTCTGAGGGTGGGATTCACTCGGCACAAGCCTGGATGTTATTAAAAGCACATGGATATAAAGGTGTTTACATGTTGACGGGTGGATTAGATGAGTGGACAGATAAAATTCTTTTCCCAAAGCTTGCACAAAACGCAACGCCGGATCAGATTGCCATATTTGAAAAGATGAAAGAAGTTAGTAAATTCTTTGGTGGTTCTCCACAAGTCGGTGGAACAGCAGAAGAAGTTTCTATGAAGAAACAAATGCCGAAACTTGAGATGCCGACCTGAGGATCCGCACCCACGGTAAGCAAGAAGAAAAAGAAAGAGGGTTGTTAAGCTTTCTTAAATATATTATATTTGAGAAAGTTCGTTCTTTGTAAATTACTCCGAGTTCCGTTTCCTAAGTTCAATTAATGAATATGGAGTTGGGATCGATGAGTTCATAAACTCTTCCCGTCTTTCTCATACGGATAAGACGGGAAAACGGTAATACTGGAAACGGCATTGCCACCCGACTTGGAAAGGAGAGATGAATAATTAAAACATTTGCGCCGAAGGCGCATCCGCCTCTGGCGGAGACTGATTGATTCAATGGCTCAATGCGAAAATGAGACAATGATTTTTCCCCCGTCCTTTCATTAAAAGATGGGGATTTTTATTTTAATGATTGTAGAATGAATATCGAATATCGAATGACTCAACTTATAGATACATATAACCGCAAACACGATTACCTCCGTATTTCAATTACGGACAGGTGTAATCTTCGTTGCAGTTACTGCCAGCCCGCCGATGGCGTTCTGGCGGGCATGCCTCCGCAAGGCATCCAGCTAAAAGAGCGGAGTGAAGTACTTACGTTCGATGAGATTGAGCGACTGACGAGAATATTTGCGTTGCTGGGAGTGAAAAAGATTCGTTTGACAGGTGGCGAACCGCTTGTGAGGAAAGATTTACCGAAGCTCATTCATAGATTATCAGTAATTCATGGAATTCAGATTATCGGCATGACGACAAACGGGGTTTTACTAAAATCATTTGCCCGGCAATTGAAACAAGCGGGACTTACCAATTTGAATGTGAGTCTAGATTCTTTGCGAACTTCGCGGTTCGAAATGATTTCAGGTAGGCAACATTTCAACGATGTCATGGGTGGAATACAGGCCTCGCTTGACGCGAGTTTTCAACCACTAAAATTGAATATGGTAGTCATGGGGGGTATCAACGATGATGAGCTTTTGGACTTTATCGAATTCGTGAGAGATAAACAGATTAATGTCCGATTCATTGAATATATGCCATTCAAGTTTAATCAATGGAATCAGGCAAAATTTGTTTCATTTCAACAAATGATGGAAACTATTAATAAGAAGTTTGAGTTGCAACCTGTGGAATCTCAGTCTGAGAATTCGGTTACAAAAGATTTTTGGATTGAGGGATTTGTTGGGACGGTTAGCTTTATTACATCCATGTCCTATCATTTCTGTGGAACCTGTAACCGAATCAGACTGACTGCCGATGGCTCTATTAAGTCTTGTCTATTTCATCAAGCAGAAATTAATTTGCGTTCTACTCTACGTAGCAGTAAATCCGATGAAGCTATTGAAGAAATGATTCGCTCGGCTGTTCTTCAAAAACAATTTGAACATCCGATACCAAAAGAATTAGTTAAAATTGAAAATAGAAGTATGATACAAATAGGTGGTTAAAACCAATTCAAATGTCAAAATTAAAAAATGATAAACAATTGACAAAGAACTACAACCATGATAGATATCTCTAATAAAATAAAAACATTACGAATTGCAGTTGCGCGCGCGACGCTCAAATTATCAAATAACACTATTGAGCTCATCCATCAAAATAAAATCCCCAAAGGTGATCCGCTTTCTGTTGCAAAAGTAGCCGCTGTTCAATCAGCTAAAAACGCAAGTCAGATTATTCCTTACTGTCATCCGATTCCTGTTGATTATGTCGGAGTTGATTTTGAGTTTGGTGATAAAAAGATTGATGTTACAGTTACAGTAAAAGCAATTTACAAAACCGGTGTTGAGATGGAAGCGATGACGGCTGCATCCGTTGCCGTTCTTACTCTCTACGACATGATGAAAATGTTGGATGAAGAAATGGAAATCTTATCCGTTAAGCTTATCAGTAAAAAAGGTGGTAAGTCTGATTTTAAAACTGATTTCAAAAAACCCTTACGTGCGGCAGTGCTTGTAATGTCGGACTCTGTTTCGGCTGGAAAGAAAAGCGATGAGTCGGGGAAAATCATTCAAGAAAGATTAGTTAAACATGGAATTATAGTAGCCGATTATTCGATAATCCCCGACGACACGGAAACGATCAAATCGAAATTAATCAATTACTCAGATTATATGCAACTCGATTTGGTTATGACAACCGGAGGTACCGGATTTAGTCCAAGAGATTTTTCTCCCGAAGCAACTATGCAAGTAATCGAAAGAGAAATTCTCGGAATTCCTGAAGCGATGCGCGTTTACGGGCAAGAACGTACCCCATACTCAATGCTCTCGCGTGGCAAAGCCGGTATTCGTGGCAACACAATCATCGTGAATCTACCGGGTTCAAAGAAAGGTGTTACCGAATCTCTTGATGCACTTTTTCCTACGTTGTTGCACGCATTTAAAATGTTGTGGATGGAGACTCACTAAGCAATGCAAATTGAATTATTACAATGTTAATAGATTATCATAGCGCATTACGGTTAGTGCTGAAGCATTCCAGCCATCTTGGTGCTGAAGTCGCCAACATCGAGGATGCTTTGGGTTCTTTTTTAGCTCAGGATGTTATTGCGCTTGCCGATCTTCCGAGATTTACCTCTTCCGCTGTGGATGGTTATGGGGTTAAGATTGCAGACCTAATAAATGTAGACGATAAAAATCCCGCAGCACTAAAGTTAGTTGGTGAAATCAAAGCCGGTGATTCTTCGAAAATTAAAATACAACGGGGCGAATGTTTACGAATACTAACCGGTGCACCAATTCCGTCTGGTGTCGATGCTGTGGTGATGAAAGAATTTACAAAACAGGACGAAATTATTATCTCCTTTTACACCTCTGCAAATCTGGGAGATAATTTTCGAAACAAAGGTGAAGAATTTAGAAAAGGGAAAATTATCCTTGAGAAGTATACACAGATCAATCCTGCTGTTGTTGGTCTGCTGGCTTCATTAGGAATTAAAAAAATCAGAATTCATAAAAAACCGAGAGTCGCTGTTCTGGTAACGGGCAATGAGCTTGTTGAAATAGGGAAGAAATTAAAATTCGGACAAATCTACGATTCAAACTTTTATTCTCTTTCCTCGTCATTGAAACAAATGGATATTGATATAATTAATTTGGGTATTGCAAAAGACAACAAAGTTGAATTGCTAAAAAAGGTTAGACTCGGTTTGAAGATTTCGGATTTATTACTCGTCTCCGGCGGTATTTCAGTCGGTGAGTATGATTATGTGCAGGAAATATTTGATAAATTAAAGATAAAGAAAATTTTCTGGCGAATCGCTATTAAGCCTGGGAAGCCGACTTATTTTGGAACTATAGGAAAGAAACTTATTTTCGGTTTACCGGGAAATCCGGTAGCTTCACTACTCATCTTCAATCAAATTGTAAAACCGGCTATTAGAAAGATGATGGGTGAAATAAAACATCAGCCGATAATATTATTTGCGAAATTGGATGAAGAGCTAAAGAAGCGTTCCGGTCGACTTGAATTGGTGCGTGGAATACTCAGAGAAGATTCGAAAAGCGAAATAATTGTTGCACCAACCAAACGGCAAGGTTCTCACATGCTCGGCGGAATGATTGATGCGAATTGTTTAATTTATTTTCCAATGGATAAGTCTGTATTAAAAAAAGGTTCTATTGTTAAAGTTG
The DNA here is from genome assembly GCA_030019075.1 of Bacteroidota bacterium. Taxonomy (GTDB): domain Bacteria; phylum Bacteroidota; class Ignavibacteria; order UBA10030; family SZUA-254; genus JASEHD01. The sequence continues at coordinate 6,364 of JASEHD010000092.1, read as the reverse complement.
TGTTGATGAAATGAAATGATTGAACTGATTCTCTATACTCCATACTCAGAGCTCGCTGCTCAAAGCTTTTTAATATCAAACATCAAATAACCAATGACTAAAAACGAATCAAAAGGCAGAGTCGTTGCACTCAATATCAGTAAGAAGAAAGGAATTCCAAAAACAAATATGAAGCAGGTAATACTTGCAGAAAATTTTGGGATCCAAGGAGATGCCCATGCCGGAGATTGGCATCGGCAAGTCAGCTTGCTTGCGATTGAGAGTATTGAGAAGATGCGTGAAAAGGGATTAAGGGTTCGACCGGGAGCCTTCGCAGAAAACGTTACGACAGAATATTTGAATCTTCCCCAATTATTTATTGGTGACAAAATAATTATTGGAGAGTCAATATTAGAAATAACTCAAATTGGAAAAGAATGCCATTCCAAGTGCGCAATTTATTACCAAGCCGGCGATTGTGTAATGCCGCGTGAGGGTATATTCGCGCGAGTGCTAAAAGGTGGAATTGTAAAAATCGGTGATGAAATTGGCATTGTTGCCGTACGAAAAATAATTATTGCAGGAGTGTTGAAGTAATTGATTGATGGAATTGAGAACTGATATTGTTGGTGTTATTCTCGCTGGTGGAAAAAGTTCACGTATGGGACAGAATAAAGCAATGCTTGAATTTCGCGGCAAACCGTTTATTCAGCATATCGCTGAAACACTAAAAGAAATTTTTGAAGAAGTAATAATAATTTCTGACGATACCGAAGCATATAAATTTTTATATCTACCAGTTTATGTTGATGTTTATAAAAATTGCGGACCACTTGGAGGTATTCATTCAGCATTTATTAATTCAAACACTGAGAATATCTTCGTAGCGTCATGTGATTTGCCATTCATAAATTTTGATGTGGTTCGATTTCTCATCGATCATCATTCTCATAATGAGGTAACGGTATTCTCGGTTGATCAACAAATTCAACCTTTGTTTGGATTGTATAATCGGTCATGTTTTTTGGAGCTTGAAAATCATCTAAAACAAAAAAGGTGTTCTGTTTTGCAATTCATAAATAATATCCACGCGAATGTTATCCAATTAAAATCTTCGCTTGCTATTACGTTTTCGGAAAATTTAAAAAACGTAAACACTCTCGAAGATTACCAAGCATTGTTTAAAGATAAAGAAACATCTGAAATATTAAACAAACTGTCATGTTGAGCGAAGCGGAACATCCAATGCGTGTAAAAAAGGAGATTCTTCTCCCGCCTGTGGCGGGATCAGAATGACATTCAAGAATTTTTCAGATAACTTAAAAATATGAATTTTACCCTTCCCTAAAAACCCTTGAAACAGCTTGTTTTCGGGGCATGTGTGATATAACCCAGCATTTTATTAAAGATTTTTGTATCTTTAATAGTGAAATATAAATAATCGTAAAATGAGAGTCATTATAGAAAAACTATTCCCTTCATTAGGAAAGAAGATAGCTCTGGCAGTTATTCTTGTATTTCTAGTGGTTGGCAGTGTATTCGTCTATTTTGCACGCCAAACAGGGTACGCGATGCTGAGAAAGCAGGCGCAGGCGAAAGCACATGGAATCGCTGAATTTGGGAAATCAATCCTCGAATATATCATGTTGAGTGGTAAAAACGATCAGTTACAAGCCGCTCTTGAACGCACCGTCGCTTCAGGGGAAGCAAGAGATATTTTAATTTTGAAAGAAGATGGTACAATTGTTTTAAAAGCCAACGGTGATCAATATCCTGAAAGATTACCTTTAAAACAATTTATTGCAATACCTCAATATTCGAACGATAAATTTTTATCTCTCGAACAAAATAATTCCTTGTATGAATTTGTTATAACACCGATTGTTAATAAACCGGAGTGTCATAGTTGTCATCCTAAAACCGGACGGACACATGGATATCTTGCTGTAAAAATCTCGATGGATGATGTTCGTGCGACATCGTTAGAACATCGGACGATGAACATTGTAATGACGATCATTACATTTATAGGATTGGGTGGTATATTATATATAACGCTGATGTTTCTCATTACTCGTCCGGTAAAAAAATTAAATAATCAAATGGTCTATGTTGAGAAACAAATCAAACGTTATGAAGAGGGTGAGCAGGTACAATTTTCAGAGCTTGATAATCCTCGTTCACAAGATGAGATAGCTAATTTAATAAGAGCATATAACAAGCTTATTCAGCGTTTAAATGATGCGCACGCCAAATTACATGAAATGCACCAATCACAGCTTGAACAGGCAGACCGGTTAGCGACTACCGGAGAAATGGCGGCGAGTATGGCACACGAGATAAAAAACCCGATTGCGGGTGTGTTAGGCGCACTTCAGGTTTTTGACAGTGAAACGCCAAAAGAAGACGATCGCAAGGAAATTATTGCTGAAATGATTATTCAGCTCGAACGTGTAAACAACGCGGTCAACGATCTCCTTTGTTATGCCCGACCAACCGATCCTTTGTTCGAAGAAGTATTGGTCGATGAGCTGATCACTAAAACAAGCACTCTCCTTTCCCGGCAGTTCAAAGAAAAAAATATTCAAGTACAAACTCAATTGCCGGTGGGTCAACTAATTATTTCTGCCGATAAAAAACAAATCCAACAAGTTTTGTGGAATATAATGCTCAACGCTGTTCAATCTATGGATAAAGACGGTAATCTTACAATTTCATTAACACCTGAAAATTCAATGGTCAAAATCCAGATAGCTGATACGGGTAAGGGAATATATCCTGAACAACTTGAGCAAGTATTCAAACCGTTTTTTACAACCAAACACAAAGGAACAGGACTTGGAATGACTATCTCGAAACGTATCATTGAACAGCACAAAGGCAAGATTCATATCCATAGTGTTGTGGGGAAGGGAACTATTGTAACATTATCACTTCCACTAAAACAAGATTGAGTAATATTCAGTATGCTTTGTAAAACAATATTAATCGTTGATGACGAACAGTTGATTCGCTGGTCCTTGAATCAAGAACTAACGAAAGCTGGCTTTAATATATTAGAGGCAGCAACCATAAATCTAGCGAGAACCATTGTTCAAGAGAGTGAACCCGATATTATGATTCTCGATCAAATGTTACCCGACGGGACAGGAATTGATTTTTTGAGTGAAATTCAGTCGTTCGATAACATCATGCCGGTTATAATGCTGACGGCAGTCGATCGTTCGCAAACCGCAGTGCAAGCATTAAAATTAGGGGCCTTTGATTACGTAACTAAACCAATAAATATTGAAGAAATAAAGATTGTTATTGAAAAAGCTTGTGAATCTACACGCTTAAAACGTCAGGTTGCTAGTTTTATGAAGGGACAAGCAAAGAGCTGCGGTTTTTTTGGACTCTTAGGTTCATCACAGGTCATGAAAAAAGTTTGTGAACAAATAGGCAAAATTGCACTGAGCAGCGGAACTACCGTGCTTATCACAGGAGAAAGTGGAACCGGGAAAGAATTAGCAGCAAGAGCAGTTCATTTCTTAAGCGAAAGGCGGGACAAACAATTTCTGCCAATAAATTTTTCTACCCTGACTGAAACACTTGTTGAAAGCGAGCTATTCGGACATGAAAAAGGTGCATTCACCGATGCGCGACAGCAAAAGAAAGGTATGTTTGAATTATCGGATGGCGGCACCATCCTCCTCGACGAGATCGGGGATATTTCACCAAAAATACAGGTAAAATTACTCAGGATTCTCGAACAGAAAGCTTTTCAACGAGTTGGAGGCACTCAGGATATCAATGTTGATGTGCGAATTATCGCGGCAACAAATCAGCCACTTGAAAAATTAGTATCAGAAGAAAAATTTCGCTCAGACCTTTATTATAGACTTAACGTTGCCACAATTCACATGCCTCCGTTACGAGAAAGGGGTAATGATATAATTCAATTGGCTGAATATTTCCTTCATGAATTTAATGTTGCATTTCACAAAAACTTTAAAGGGATATCGGAAGAGACGAAGAAATTATTTTTAGGATATGAATGGCCCGGCAATGTACGAGAACTTCGGAATGTAGTAGAACGTGCAGTCCTTATGGATGAGGGCGATTATATTTTTTCCCACCACGTTGAGTTAGGACACCTTCATTCCCTTACGCCCGAAGAGCCATCTTACACATTCGAGCCTGGAGCAGATGGGCAATCATTCGATGAGATCGAAAAACAAGTACTCGTCAAAGCATTAGAAAAAGCTAATAAGAACCAATCACAAGCTGCAAAGCTTTTAAAGATGAGTCGCGACACACTGCGTTACAGGTTAAAGAAACATAAGTTGTTATAAATTGCTTAAGTGGGATGTAACTCACCTTGTGTTATATCACCCATAATTGTTTAGTTCTCTTACACTTGGAGGTAGTCTAATCTTTATAAAAGTGTTTTTTTGAAAAATTTAAAGAAGAAATAGCGTGGCATAAACTTTGCACAATAATTTCAATCTATTTCTTTAATTAATAAATGAATTCAGATATTCAAGCTCAAGTAGAATTAACATCCTCAGAAACTGAGATAGTCCTCGGCAAAGTTTTAATTGTTGAAGATGAATCTCTCATTGGTTGGTCGGTTGCTAATACATTGAAAAGGGCGGGTTATAGAGTAACAGTTGTCGAAACGGGAGAAGAAGCGCTTGAAATAATAAACTCAACCCAATTCGATCTAATCATTACCGATTTTAAATTGCCTAAGATCAGTGGATTTGAAGTTGCGACACATTTGAAAACTATCTATCCAAAAGTCCCAGTTGTTATGATGAGCGCTTATGAAGAAAGCCGAGCAATGCTAAGCATGTTCAAACCTAAAATTGATTATTTCATCCAAAAGCCATTCGACATGTCGGAAATAGCAACCATTGTACGCCGTTTTACAACCTAATCTGTGTTCTCAACATTGAGGACGTAAAACTCTGATAATTGGGTGTAATAACCCACCATTGGGTTTTCCTTCAATAAAAATCAATAAAAAACGTTTGAAAGTGAAGAATTCTTTGGCATTTTTCATGCAATATAAGGGTGATGACCCTAATCCATTTATGCAAAAGATAAAAAGAATAACGACTTTATTATGCGCTGTTTGTACGCTCACATTTTTGGGTGATGCACCACGCAATGCAATAATTGTTCTCACACCCGTACAATCGGATTCGATATCGTATGAGCAGGGACGCGTTTTCATAGCTTCGGCTCAGAACGAGTTGGGTAAAGAATTACTTGTTGCAACACAATGGGAAATTGAAAAGCATTTAGGTATTAGCACAAAAGAACAAAAGGATAATTTCCCAAAAGAGTTCATTAAGTTATTTCCGCCTCAATCTACGATACAAACTTTATCCTATTCTTTTATGTTGAGTTCAGGATACACAAAACCAGAGACGCTTTCGTATAAATACGCCGACTCAATGTCCATCCGTAAATTCTGGCAAACTCCAACTTTTACAACTTTCCTTAAAAGAGTTAAAGAATTTAATGCACCTTCAATTTTGCTGACAATTAAAGGATGGAAAGATTCGTTATATACAACTGAGTATGATGACCCCGCTAACGATTCACGTTCACTTTTCAAAATAAATTTGTCGCTAATACCCGGGAAGAATATACTTTATTTTGCATCCACCGGACAGCCAACAAGTAAGTTAGAGTATGCGATAGATTATATACGCGAATCAAAACCGGTAGAGGCACGTGAAAGCCGCTTTCATAATTCTGAGTATGAGCAAAATTGCACCTCGTGCCATGAAGGATTGCCAAGTTCAATAAGCGGAGAAAACATGACGGCTGATTGTTCATCTTGTCATAAAGCCATTTCAAACGGGACAAAAATTCATCCTCCTGTTGAAATGAAGGAATGTTCGAGTTGTCATTCATGGTCAAAAGAGAAAAATTCGGTAGTAGTTAAAAAAGGTGTTCCAGAAGTTTGCTACGATTGTCACGTCGAAACTAAAAGTACAGTTGAGAATTCTACTACTCCACATGCGGTTGCAAGTGAGTGCGGTGTTTGCCATTCTCCGCATAGCTCTAATAAAAAGACGTTGTTAGAAGATGATATTTTCAGAATTTGTTCGTCCTGCCACGAAAATTACACACAAAATCATCCCATAGAACGGCACCCAGTTCGGTTTACTAAAATTGAAGCATCGAAAGATGAAGAAATCTCGTGTGTTAGTTGTCATAATCCGCACGGTTCAGATAACAAAGCTATGATGAAAGTTGCAGGAGGCAGAATGGCTATCTGCTTAAACTGTCATAACAAGTAATATGATGCTGAAGCTTAAAATATTAATCATTGCACTATTTTTTTTCCACACGCATCTTTATTCCCAGGATGTAAGCGACATTGGTG
>JASEHD010000091.1 GCA_030019075.1 Bacteroidota bacterium | reverse complement strand
TATTATTTTACAATGATTTAATTTTTTGTTGAAAGAGGCTTGCGGAAGACAAGAAAACATCGATAGCAACAAATAGCGGTATGAATGAAAGAAGAAAAGTATCCATAGGGTTTCAATAGTTGTTCAACAATATACTTCGTTCATTTTTGTTTTCCAATTTATTTTCTTGCAACCCACACGCCTAAAATTGTAACTCCCGCACCAATAAATTGTATGATCAGTAAATCCTCATGAAGTGTAAAATAGGAAACAATAAATGCAATCACTGGAATGAGGTTGCCAAAGTTCGCCGTTCTGCCAGGACCAATTTTCTTAATACCATGTGACCAGATAAGATTTGCAATACCGATTGAAAGCGTGCCAGATACGATAGCAGCAAAATAATAACTCCAATGAATTGATTCCCACTCGATTGAAATTGCTGAAGGAAGTGCAATCAGCGAAAGACCAACAGCCCCAATAACAAACTGAATAAGGGCAAATTGTGGAGCTGGGTATTTTACTAAAAGAGGTTTTTGCAAAGTAGTGTTCAATGCCCAGAGAGCGGCGGCAATCAATGAAATAATGTCGCCAAGAATATCGTTTCCTCCGAATTCAAGCTTCTTGCCGCTTCCGATAATAATCATCACAATGCCGCTAAGAGAAAGCACCATCCCAATCCACATTTGATATCTGATTTTTTCTTTATGAAGTCGGGCATTCAAGAACACCGTCCATAATGGTGATGTTGAGAGGAGTACAGCAGAGTTCCCCGCGGTTGTCATACTTAAACCGATAATGAAAAAAAGCTGGTAGATTACGCTTGCGACGATACCAGCACGAAATAGTTTTGGCATGTCTGAACGATCCACAGGTGTCCACTGAAAATACCGAATGAACAGAAAGCAAATAACAGAAGTCGCAACAATGTACCGAATACTGTTGAAAACGAACGGATTTAATCCCATGAGTCCATATTTAGCGATAGGGTAATTTGTTGCCCAGATAACAACTACAAGCAACAGCCAAAACTCGACAACATAATCTTTCTGAACATTGTGATTATTCATGGAATCCAATTTATTGAAACTGAAGATAAATATCAAAAAAAAGCCCAAGCGGTTGTCCACTCGGGCTCTCTAATTGGCTACTGGGAGGGTCGCTTGTCTACGGAGCGGCGCCAGTATGCCATTGATACTTATTAATCTTCTATCAGCATCCCTTCGGCTGTTTCAATTGATGTAATTCCTTGCTTGACCATATTGATAGCAGATTGACGAAGCGTCTGCATTCCATTTTGCATTGCCATTGTACGTAAAGCATCCTCATCTATAAAATCGCGTGACTTCAATATGATTTTTCTCATTTCTTTATTCATGTGTAGAGCTTCGTATATTCCAATTCTACCGCGATATCCTTTGATGCAGTGTGCGCATCCAACGGGCTTATAGAATTTTGTTGTCTCGATTTCTTTTTCGGTCAATCCGGCATTGAGCAATAATTCAATATCCACGTCTTCATCAACCATTTTACACCGGTCACATAGTTTCCTTAAAAGACGCTGAGCGACAACGATATTGACTGTATAAGCAAGTAAGAATGGCTCGATTCCCATATTATACAATCGAGTTATTGCACTAACAGAATCATTAGTATGGAGTGTTGAAAAGATAAGATGCCCTGTGTTGGCTAACTTCACGGCGATTTCAGCAGTAATTTTATCTCTCATCTCACCGACCATAACAATATCAGGATCATGCCGAAGCAATCCGCGCAAAGCACCCTCAAAATCAAGTTTGTGATTTAATTTTATTTGACGAACTCCCTCGATTAGATACTCTACGGGATCTTCGATAGTAATGATATTGACACCGGGATCCATAATTTCTTTAATGGCAGCGTGTTGCGAAGTTGTTTTACCACTTCCGGTTGGCCCTGTAAAAATAATCATTCCTTGCGTTTTTCGGATTGCTTTTCGGAAAACGTCAAGCGTAACATTATCCATTCCGAGAACCTGAAGGGCGAGTGAATCATCAGCACCGCGTAAGATACGAATAACGATTGACTCCAGTTTGCTTCTTAGATCACTGCTGTATATGGGCATTGTCGAAAACCGGAAGCGATACAATTTATTATCTACTGTGCGCTGGGCAAAGCCATCCTGCGACAAGAATTTTTCAAACCTATCCAGATTCTTGGCGCGATCCTTAATAACAGTAATAACAGCTTCAGCAGGAAGATCTGTGATGGCACTCCATAGCGATAGCTTTCCATCAATGCGAAAATGAAACTCGGTCCGATTCTTACTTTTCGGTATAACATGAATATCGCTTGCGCCAGTTCGAACACCATCGACTAACAGCACCTCAATAATTTCATTGAGTTTTCCTCTGCCAATTTCATCTTCAAGAGAACGTTCGATTTCACGGTCTGTTTCATCTTTATTGTACTCAACAAATTCATCCTCAACATCAAGTCCAAGCTGCTTAGCTCCTTGATCAAAAGCAAGCTGACGCCACAGTTCATTCCAATTGGCGAGGGAGACATGCTTTAGCTCATATCGTGAAAATTGAAATCCACGCGCTACATCATGTACTTCAGGATGCGTTGTATCTGGTGTGATTACAACCACCTTATCATAGCCATTGGTAAATATTTCGAAAGGAAGCACCTTACGTCTTACCGCCATTTCATAATAATATGGCGGTAAAGCATCAAGTAATTGCCTAATAAATTGAAGCCGCTCTTTATTTCCAAAGATCGGTGTCGGGTCAACTGTTTCAAAGGAATAATATCGAGCTATCGTCTGGAAAATTGATTCTCGATCCTCACCTAATTCATCGACAAGTATATCAGTTAAACGACGTTTGTCGTTTGTAGCACGCTGGATTTCCAATGCGCGATCGATTTTTTCTTTTGAAACTTTTCCCTTCTCAATCAATGTTTGAATCAAGCGGGGAGGCTGAGCTTTTTTTGTTACAACTTCATGGGGATTGACATTCTCAACCGGGGCAAAATTCTGAACGGGAATATTCTCTGATGGATCTTGATCATTATACTCCGACTCTTTATTAGAGCATTCCTTCGAATCTGAACCATCTTCGAGGTAATCCCTCTGGAGATTTAAAGCTTCCGGAAAATAACTTTGTTTTTTACTCACAATATTACCAACCGTGTGAAGTAAATTTCTTTTACCAGCACTATTTTTAAACGTAGACATAAAACCCTCTTAATATTTCAATTATTTGTACACTTACAACATCAAACTACTATAATAATCTTAAACTGATGGTGATAATCAACACCAATTGTGATATTCAGCACTATTAAGTATCGAACAATAAAATAATTATGAAAAAATTGCTGGATTGAAAGGTTTAACAGTGAACTATTTGCTTGAAAACGTTCGTTAAACTAACACCATATCTCCGCCAACCTCAATAAATTAATTTGGTTTCTTATTTATCATATCTTGGGTCGATTCGATAAGTTTCTGCGCCTCATATGATTGTATATCACGAATTGTGTTATGTATCCTCTTCATTGCACCATCGATGCGGTCAAGATAACGAATAATATCTTTATCAGTTTCAAATCGACGCCGGATTTCTTGAGTTGTTACAGAAATTATTGCCAATGGATTGTTAACACTATCCTGTAGAAGCATCGTAATATCTGATACAAGTGTACTGTATATCTGCTGTCTATCAAAGGCACGTTCGATAGATCTTCGCTGTTCTTCTTCTTTCTTGTATGCTTTTCTGATTTTTTGAACTTGAAGCAAGGCCGCGGCGGCTAACCAGAGGAAAAAGAGTGAGTCAAATTCCATTAAGTAATCGAGAAATGTCTTATTAACCTCCGGTCTTCGGAATAAACTAATCGATGTTAATAAATAATAGAGATAAATAACAATAGCGGCAATTACAACCGGATATTTTTCTACAAAATTGCGTATTTTTGCCCATATATTTCTTAACGAATCTACCATAGGACGCTTCATTACCTTATGAAAAATTATGTGTTAAGTTATTTTAAAGATTTATTTCATCTAAAACTTAACGAGAATACAAAATTTGAAGGAGATAAGCAAATCGAATTATATTTATGGTTTGCATATCGCCACATTTTTCACGAAATTTTTTATGGAATGGAATTTCAATGAATCTAAATGTATATACCTAATTCTTTTGCAGATGTAGCAGTACCTGTGGTAGCTGATAAGCTGTTCACTTATATCATTCCAGTCCATCTACAACATATTGTGCGAGCTGGAATTCGGGTGCTTGTTCCATTTGGGCAGCGCACTATCATCGGTTTTGTTGTTGATGTTAAGGACCAATCTGAGAAAATAGATTTGAAATCTATTTTGGATGTTATTGACCCTGAACCAATCATTCCTGAAGATCTTCTTAAACTAACACAATGGATTAGCGATTATTATATTGCACCCAGAGGTAAGGTTCTTAAATCAGCAATTATTCATAATACTTTTAAAACTAGCAAACGAATAGTTAAGTTAAATATTCAAGATTTTGATTCCGTGGTTGTAAATAAAAAACTAACACCAAAACAAAAAATTATAATAGAAGAATTAAAAAAGCGAAAACCTCTGAGCATTCAGCAGCTTCAAAAACGTTTAAATATCAATAGTATTTATTCAACATTAAACTCGCTTACACAATTAGGTATAATTAAAATTGACGAAGAATCGATTCAACATGGGATTACAGCTAAGTATGAAGCTGGAATCATGCTCGATGATAAATCAAGAAAAGCATTACAGACATGGCTTAAGGAATTGATGTTCCGCCCATCAAAAAGGTATGGTAAACAAGTAACTTTTATCCAACATCTTCTCCGGTATGATGATAAGGAAACATTCATTTCAATCCCAGACATTCTTAAAAAAACTAAAGCTTCATTATCAACTATAAGATCACTTGAAAAAAATAAAATTATCACCATTGGAAAAAGAGAGGTAATCAGATCACAAGAGTATGAAATATACAAATCGGCACTGGGATCGACAGATATAACATTAAACAATTATCAAAAGGATGCCCTCCAGAAAATTATCAATAAAGTTCAACAATCCATATTTCATACGTTTCTGCTTTACGGTGTTACTGGAAGTGGAAAGACACAGGTTTATATCGAAACAATTACGGAGACTATAAAGCATGGGAAGTCAGCTATCGTCTTGGTTCCCGAAATTTCTCTCACACCTCAGATTGTGCGCCGTTTTAAATTCCATTTGGGTGATAATGTAACTGTTGTTCACAGCCGTATGTCCGCAGGTGAGCGCCAGGATGCATGGAGGAGAGCATGGGAAGGTAAAATTTCGGTTGTCATCGGTCCACGCTCTGCTGTTTTCGCACCCTTGAAAAATCTTGGTTTGATCGTAGTTGATGAAGAGCATGAGGCATCGTACAAACAATTCGATCAAACGCCTCGCTATCACGCACGCGATGCTGCTATTATGCGTGCTTCGTATTGCAATGCAGTTGTTGTTCTCGGTTCTGCTACTCCATCGATTGAATCATTTACAAATGCGTTGAACAACAAATACACCCTTCTTGAGCTTCCAGAACGTGTGGATAACGCGAAACTTCCTGATATACATTTAGTTGACATGACAGAAGAAAGGGGGCGAAAATTACAGAAACACCGAGATCGACGAAAAGAAGAATTGAAAAAAGATCCAATGAAAGCGAAATTCAAAAAACAAAAATTTGAGATTGGGTCAATTTCGGATCTCTTAAGAGAGAAAATCGAAGATCGCCTAAAGAAAAAAGAAGGAATAATCTTACTCCAAAACAGGAGAGGATTCTCACCGTTTGTTGAATGCCCCAACTGTGGCTATGTTGAAACATGCGATAACTGCACAATTTCACTAACATATCATGGTACAACAAAACTTCTCCGGTGCCACTATTGTGGGAGTGTTAAGCAAACGTCAATATTTTGCCCCAATTGCCAATCGCTGGATATCCAATATCGTGGCTTCGGCACCCAGCGAGTAGAAGAAGAACTTTTAAAACTTTTTCGCGGATTAAGATTACTCCGCATGGACCTGGATACAACCTCAACAAGAGGTGCTCACGATAAACTTCTAAAAAAATTCTCAGATGGCGAAGCTGATATTCTGCTTGGAACACAGATGGTAGCAAAAGGATTAGATTTTTCTCGTGTTACACTTGTCGGAGTAATTTCTGCCGATACACAAATGCTGCTGCCAGATTTTCGCTCAGCAGAAAGAACATTTCAATTACTAACTCAGGTAGCGGGACGGGCAGGACGCAGCAACCTTGCAGGCGAAGTTATCATTCAAACTTATCAGCCGAAGCATCAGAGCTTGCAACATGTGTTGAAACATGAATTCAAATCTTTTTACGAAGACGAGATCGCATTTCGTAAGGAACTGAACTATCCTCCATTCTCACGGCTCATTCTAATCGAGTTTAAGGGTAAACAAGAAAACGATGTGATTAAAAATTCTTCGAAGTTTGCAGAGTTATTAAAGAAATACACTAAATATTTTATTACACTTGGACCAGCAGCGGCAGCTATAACAAAACTGAAAGGTCAGCACCGCTGGCACATAATCGTAAAAAGTTTAAAAACAGTAGACCCTGCTGGTAAGTTTGTTCATAAGGCAATACAACAAGCCATCCAAGATTATCAAAAATCCACTGTAGGAAAAAGTAAATCGGTCAAGATGATTATAGACGTCGATCCTGTCGGAATGATGTAGAATTTACCGAAAAACTTAAAGGCAAAAACCTACACACGATTAATATTATAAGCCCGCTTCCCTTTTTGTTCCGCTTTTTCTTCAAATTCAACTTTATCCCCCTGCACTAATGTATCGCGAAAACCAGTGCTTTTCACATTGCTGCGGTGAAAGAAAATATCTTCACCGCTTTCATTTGTTATGAAGCCAAATCCTTTAGTTGCATTATAAAATTTCACTGTACCTTTTGCCATGACTTTTCCTTATTATGAAATATTTATTTTAAAATTCGTGAACAGAAAATCCCGATCAACCTTTGCAGCTAATCGGGATTTAAATATATAGAATTGTATAATTATACCTTCTTTACATTCGCTGCTTGTAATCCCTTCGGCCCCTGCTCGACGTCGAATTGAACCTTATCGCCTTTATTCAAAGTTTTATATCCATTGGATGCAATAGCTTTGAAATGAACGAAAACATCTTCTCCATTCTGACGTGAGATAAACCCGAATCCTTTAGGTCCACTGAACCACTTCACAGTCCCCTCTTCCATGTAACTTCCTTTCAAAATGTTTACTAAAAAAAATGTACCCGAGGTTTTCCTCGTTACCGAAGTAACGGGACCAAATCTTTTTGGCTTTTAACGCATCAACATCACAATTAATCATCCAACAGTGTATCTTGTAGCTGCGATGACGAACCTCGTAGAACATTCAAAGGCGAACGGATACGGGACATACATCTGCAGTACGGCGTAAAAGCGAGGCTACGCCTTCCCACCCAATTTCATTTATCACGGGTTGGGACAAAAACGGTGTACTGTTACCTGCAATTTTAAGATAGTGAAATAATACGCTGGAGGCAAGAAGAATTTTTTTAAACGCAGATAATTTGATTTTCGAGAGAAAAAATGTGAAATTTGAGAATTAAAATGAAATTCGTTGTTGATACTATGCTTGAAAAACTCGCCCGCTGGCTGCGGATATTGGGTTATGATACTACCCACAGCAAGACGATGTCGTTTAGGCAGTTAGTCGAAGTTAGTAATGTATCGGGGGCAGTATTTTTAACAAAGCGGAAAACTCTGCCAGATGGTGTCAACATCCTGAATGTGAAATATATACCATTTGAAAAGTTTGAAGATCAACTTCGATTTGTGGTAGAGCATTTTCATCTTGATATAAATCGAAAATTATTCACCCGATGTCTTCAGTGCAACATTGAGGTGGTCAAAGTTGATAAATCAACTGTTGACAGAAAAGTACCTCAGCAGTCGTACATAGGATTTGATGAATTCTTCCAGTGTCCAAACTGCAATCAGGTCTATTGGGGCGGCGCCCATTTGACGAATACAAAAAAGAAATTAGAACAAATTTTTAAACAGAACTTATAAGGAGTCAATCATGGAGCTTAAAGTTGTTGCAATTGATAAACCTGCCGATATGAATTTCATTCTCGGTCAGTCGCATTTCATTAAAACAGTCGAGGATATTTTTGAGGCAATTGTTTCAACAAATCCAAATATGAAATTTGGTATTGCATTTTGTGAATCTTCCGGACCCGCGCTTGTCCGCTACGTTGGTAATGATCAAAAATTAATTGATATTGCTCAGAAGAATGCAATGAATCTCGGATGTGGACATTCATTCATCATTTTCATGGAAAGTGGTTTCCCGATAAACATTCTCAACACGATCAAGAATGTTCCTGAAGTGTGCAGCATCTATTGTGCAACGGCAAATCCCGTTGAAGTAATTGTAACTGAAACCGAGCAAGGGCGTGGTATTCTTGGTGTTATAGATGGAATGAAATCGAAAGGAATTGAGACTGACGAGGATATAAAATACCGGAAAGAGTTTTTGAGAAAGATTGGATATAAGCTTTGAGCTTAGAGCAGAGAGTTGGATGCGATGAACAAAGAACAAACAACAAAGTACCAAGTACAGAGTACTTGAGTAGATGAGTAATTGAGATTAATTTTATCGAAAGGTTTTTTATGACTAAGACAATATTTTTGTTTTCAACAATAATTTATGTGGGTTTGGTATTCCTTGGCTGCCAGCCAAATGAGCAGCGAATTCGGGAAATTGTGGAGGAAGAACTTACTTCTGTAATGCAGCGAACAGTAATCACCGATGTGAACGTTATCGGACCGTACAGTCTGGCACAGAAAGTTGGTAACTTCCTTTTTGTATCCGGACAAATTGCACTTGACCTACAGACAGGAGAGCTTGTAAGCAAAGACATCGAAACGGAAACACGACAAGTCCTTGATAATCTCATGAACGTACTTCGGAAAGCTGGATACGATTCATCTGATGTTATCTCAGCAACAGTATATCTTACCGACATGAATAATTTTGCAAAGATGAATAACATATACGGTGGATATTTTGAAGAAGGGAATTACCCTACCAGGGCAACAGTCCAAGTCGCTGCACTTCCACGCGGCGCTAATATCGAAATTTCAGCTATCGCTTATAAATTAAAATAAGGAATTTTATGAAATCTCTTTTTCTTCTCTTCTCTTTTATCATTACGCTTCAAGCTCAACCTGTACTCGATCAAAAAGTTCCAACACCCAAACAGATAATAGGTCATGAGCTTGGAGATAAATTCACCTCACACTCCAAGATCGAGAAGTACATCTTTGCTCTTCAGGATGCGGCTCCAAATCGTGTTCGGGTTTTTCCATACGGTGAAACTTATGAAGAACGGACGCTTTACATTTTAGTTTTTAGCTCACCCGATAATCTGAATCGGTTAGAGGAAATTAAAGCAAATATTCAACAACTATCCGACCCAAGGAAGATTAGAAGTTCAGAAGTTGAGAGAATTGCGGAATCTTCTCCGGCGATAGCGTGGCTTTCTTATGGTGTTCATGGTAACGAAGCATCCAGTCCCGAAGCAGCACTTGATGTAATGTACCAACTTGCATCAAGAACGGACAACGAAATAAATTTCGTTTTACAAAATCTTGTGATTGTGATTGATCCCCTTCTTAATCCTGATGGACATGAACGATATGTAAATTTCCAGATTACACGGACGGGTGCAAAACCTATCGAAGACCGAGCAGCGGCAGAACACAACGAAGATTGGCCCTCAGGCCGCTCAAATCATTACTTCTTTGATTTAAATCGTGATTGGGCTTGGCTGACTCAGAAGGAAACTCAGCATCGCATCAAGGTATATCAAGAATGGAAACCGCAAGTACATGTTGACTACCACGAGATGGGATACAATAGCTCGTATTTCTTCTTTCCATCATTCAAACCGATAAATAAAAACATCCCACCTAACACTGCTGAATGGGGTGAGTTTTATGGAAAGGCAAACGCTGCCGCATTCGATGCAAAGGGCTGGAGTTATTGGAGTGGTGAAGTTTTCGATTTATTTTATCCCGGATTTGGCGATTCATGGCCCTCGCTTAATGGAGCAATCGGTATGACATACGAGCAAGGTGGGCAAGTTGGCCTCCGAGTTAAGCGAAATGATGAAGTAATTCTCACACTCAAAGATCGTATCGAACATCATGTGACAACATCGTTCGCGACACTTAAAGCAACAGCCGATAATCGTGAGAAGCGATTAAAAGATTTTTATCGGTTTTTCAAAGATGCCATTGATGAAGGAAAGAATGGCACGACCAAAGCATTTATTGTTGATCCGACAAAAGATCTCTCAAAGGCAGCAAAGATGATTTCTCTGCTACGGCAACAGGGTGTTGAGATTTCTCAGATACAAAAAGAAATCTCGATTAACGGGCTTAAAACATATTTCCAAAAGAAGGAGTTCTCGAAAATATTTCCTGCGGGCAGCTACGTGATTTCACTTGAACAACCTGCAAAGCGATTTATCATGTCGGTGATGGAAGAAGAGCCAGCAATCAGCGATACATTTTTTTACGACATCTCAACATGGGCATTGCCTGTTGCGTATGGCGTTGAAACATATTGGACGAGCAAACCGATTTCAATTCCGACCGAACAGGTCAATGAAGTTCAATATCCCGAAGGAAAAATTGTCGGAGAAGAAGCTGTGTATGCTTATGTTTTCAAGTGGCATTCTAACGATGCAATCAAAGCATTGGTTTGGCTTTTACAGAACGATTACAAAACACATGTTGCGATGAAAGAGTTCACGATGAACGGCGAGAAGTTTGGTCGCGGCTCGATTGTTGTGCCTGTAAGCAGTAATCCGACAGATATCCATGATAAAATGAAAGACCTGGCGGAAAATAATAATCTCACTATATTTTCTGCAAAAAGCGGTTACACTGAGAAAGGAATAAATTTAGGTTCTGATCGTGCTGTTCGATTAAAGAAACCGAAAATTATTGTCATTACGAACACACCCGTTTCATCAGAATCATTCGGAGCAATTTGGTCAATGTTCGATAATCAGTACGGAATTGATTTCGTTCCGATGAAAATCGACCGGCTTCGCTCAATAGACTTACGCGATTACACGGCAATTATTTTCCCGGATGATTGGGGAAACGGACAGGGTTATAAGAGCCAGCTTGATTCGAACGCAGTACAAAAAATAAAAACGTGGATTGCTGGTGGCGGAACCTTTATTGGAATTGAGGGCGGTGCATCATTTGCTTCGTCAACAATCGGTAAAATCGCAAGCGTGAAAATTAAAGAGAAAAAGAAAGATGAGGACGAAAAGAAAAAGGTCGATGATTCAACTCGTCGAGAAGAACAACTTTCTGAAGAAGAACTCGAAAAACGCATGACAGTTGAAGAGCGTGAAAGAAAGCAACGACTTGAACAAATTCCCGGGACTATGTTAAAAGTAAAATTGGATAATTCACACCCGCTGGGATTCGGCTATGATTCAATCATCGCTGTTTTGAAAACAACACAAACAATGTTTGAGTTAAGTGATAAAGGATATAATGTTGGTATTTACACAAAATCGCCAAGGTTGAGTGGGTATCTATCGAAAGAGAAAGCGAAGATGCTTGAGGAAACACCATTCCTTGTGCATGAGCGATTAGGTGGTGGAAATATTATTCTCTTTGCAGACGATCCAAACTTCCGTTTATTCTGGGATAACCTGAATAAAGTGTTCTTAAACAGCGTGCTGTTGATGCCAAGCATCAGAGATGTAACTATGACGGCGGAGTGATTAAATGGAGCATTGGAGTGATGGGGTATTGGATTAATGGAATAGCGAGTAAATGTCAAATGTTGTGTAAAAAATATTAAGCAGCATAACGAACCTTAGATAATGGACGTTGTTTATTAAAATTATCAATAGTTTGAGCAACAAACCTATAACCACGAATGCGATTTAAATTATGTTCTGCAACCATGAGAAGTTTAAATACTAAATATGTTGCTGAATCTCGTCTGCGAATCCTTCGAGCTGCATCGGTACGTAGTTTTACACTGGAAAATATTGATTCGATAACATTCGTAGACTTAATGCTTGGCCAATGACATCGTGGAAAATCAAAATATGTAAACAACCGATCACCGGCTTCTTCCAAAGAATCCACTGCCTTAGGATACACGGATCGGTACTTCTGGATGAATTCCGTTTTCAAGCGCAACGCATCCTTACGGGAACGTGCGTGATACATTGCTCGAAGTTCTTCACGAATCTCATCCTCAGCATGAGTCGGTACTTTATCAATGATGTTTCGCATTTTATGTATCCAGCAACGCTGTTGACGTGCATGAGGGAAAACATCCCGCAATGCCTTCCATACTCCAGCGATACCATCTGCCACAGTAAGACCAATCCACCGGACACCCCGTTTCTTCAAATCTCGCAACAAGTCTCGCCATGACTCACTACTCTCACGATAACCTTCTTCGATGGCAAGTAGTTCCTTCTCTCCGCGCTGATTCAATCCTACTGCCACCAATAGAGCCATCTTATCGTCTTTCGGACCAGCTTTCGGATATATACCATCAATCCATAAATACAGATATTCCCTATGCAATTTACGTCGTTTCCACTCATTATATTCTGTCTTCCATTTCTCCTTCAACCGTACGATGGTGGAATCTGACAACGATGCTTCCTCTCCAAGCAATTGGTGAAGGCATTGTCCGAAATCACCAGTCGCTAAACCATGAAGATACAAATCTGGAAGAGTGGCACGAATTCCATCTGTCATCCGCTGGTATCGACCCACTATTTTTGATTCATACGGCTCACGTAATCGGGGAACCTGTACCGAGATGGTTCCACAACCACTGCTTATGTTTCGCTGTTTTCCATACCCATTGCGGTATTGTTTCGGTGTATCATCACTATGGTGTTCATACCACTGACGCCCAAGATATTCTTGGAGTTCTTCGTCCAGGAGTTCAGGTAATTTCTCCTGTATTGCTTTACGGATATGTTCATCCAGTGTATGCCGCACTTCGGGTATTGATGTTCCTCTTTGTGTCTTTAAAGTTGTTTCTGATTTACGTTTATTGTACTTTGCCATTGGCGTATTCTCCTTGGTTTATTTTTGAGATTAATTCCAATTCCAAGATACGGATACGCCGCTTTATTTTCCACACTTTTTCTTGCGTTTATGAATTTACACACCTTTTGAAGATAACTCGAAGAGTCTTCTGGAATAGCAAGCATAATTAAAAAATTAACTACCTTTTATTAGGGAATTTTTGTAAGTTTATATACAATTTTTATCATTAGTATATGATATACATATGACAGATTTCAATCCCATACTCAACAATCCATACGAGGAGCCGAAGTTTTATTATCAAACCGATCTTGATGGTCGATTAGATTACGATGATAAGCGCAAAGGTCGCAGACCGTTTATAC
>JASEHD010000090.1 GCA_030019075.1 Bacteroidota bacterium | reverse complement strand
TACGGCAATGTAGTAACGAAGCATGATGAAAATAACCTTTGCGTAACATCAGTTAGTTAATTACTGCTACGATAATTTGTACAATTGAATGATATATACCTCTGGTCGCTGCGACAATGTAGGGTGTATATATCTCCACATTTATCATTGTACATGACAGAATTAGTAGCTTAACTCCGTCCCTTGAATTTTTATAGCTAAGGTTCATAAAAATGTCCTCTGCCTCAATCCTGCACTATGATAAAACTTATGAATATGATAGTATAAATTTCCATAAAAAGCAAGTTTTCAAATCCATACTGTTTTCTTTTGGTAATTATTTTCATGAATTTTGTATTTTTAGGGGATTTTTACAGTAAGAACGCTCCTTAAATAGTAAACCCCCAAGGTCTTGATGACCTTGAGGGCTTAACTTAGATATTATGTGTGATATTACTTTACTTTTACTTCGATTTCTTTCGGCTTTGCTTCTTCAAGCTTCGGTATGCTAACTGTCAATACACCATTATTGTATGACGCATCGATTTTATCGCTTGCAACCGAAGTTGGGAGTGTGAATGAACGCTGGAAAGTGCCATAACATCGTTCAACCTGATAGTAATTATCACTTTTCTTCTCGTCCTCTTGCTTTTTTTCACCTTTAATCGTGAGCACATCGTTTTGGACGGTTATCTTTACATCTTTCTTATCCACACCGGGAAGCTCAACCCTGATATTGAAATCGTTTTCTCGCTCGACAATATCGACTGCAGGTAGCAGTGTTTTTGCCACATCTTCAGCCAAAGTATCGTTATGGAAGCAGTTACACATACGATCAATTTCTTTTTGCCTGTGAGCAAATTCAGTTAATGGACTCCATCTAATTAATGTCATAATTTATCTTTCCTTTCGTAATAAGTTCGTTTATATTATTTAATTTATTTTCGTTTTAATAATCTGTTATGAATATACTCAAAGCACGTGCCAAGAAAGAAGATTGATAAATTGAAAAGATTTTAAAGATTAGAAAGATTAACTCAAGAGATCATGTTGCCGTAATGGCAGAAATGTGAGAATCATTTCAGAATATTACCGACAAGTTGGCAAATAGATGTCAGTGAATATTCTTGTAACAGGACGAACTTTACCAGAATATTTTTTTAATGTTGACTTTCTAAAAATCGCTCAGCATCAATTGCAGCAGCACATCCAGAACCAGCCGCGGTAATTGCTTGTCTATATATTGGATCGGCAACATCGCCTGCGGCGAAAACACCTGAGATACTCGTATAAGTACTCCCTGGTTTTGTGATAATATATCCCGTAGGATTCATCTCCAACTGTCCCTCAAATATCTCCGTATTAGGTTGATGACCAATACCAACAAAATAACCACCCGTTTTTAGATTCGTTATTTCACCTGTCTTAGTATTTCTTATCTTTACACCGGTAACAGATTTTTTACCATTTTCAGTAACACCTATAATTTCTATAACCTCAGAGTTCCATAAGAAAATAATTTTCGGATTATTCTTAGCACGATCCTGCATGATTTTAGAAGCCCGTAGCTGATCTCTTCGATGGATGATTGTAACCTTCGATGCGAATTTTGTTAGGAAGGTTGCTTCCTCAATAGCGGTATCTCCACCACCAACAACAACTACTTCAAGTCCTTTGAAGAAAAAACCGTCACAGGTTGCACAGCCAGAGACACCATGTCCCATATATTCTTTTTCGGATTGTAAGCCCAACCATTTTGCCGAGGCACCTGTAGCGACGATGACAGTATCAGCAAAATACACTTGTTCATTCGAGTAAATCGTAAAAGGTCTTTTTGATAAATCTACTTTTGAAACATCCTGAAAAAGTGTTTTTGCATTAAACTTCTGTGCTTGCTTTCTGAATAAATCCATCAGTTCTGGTCCCATCACACCTTCCGGGAAACCGGGATAATTCTCAACTTCTGTTGTAATGGTCAACTGACCGCCGGGCTGTATTCCTTCAAAAACCAGTGGATTCAGATTTGCACGTCCTGTATAAATTGCTGCGGTCAAACCTGCTGGTCCAGAGCCAATAATAATTACTTTATGATGATTATCCATTTCTTGATCCTTTCAAAAATGTTGTTGATTTTCTAAAACTGTCTGAACATTTTTTCTAAAACGATTGTATCCCGTCCTTTTAATCGGATTATTTTTAAACATCGTATTGAATTGATCTTCTGTCATCTTCATAAGCGATATAAGATTAAACGAACGATCATACTTTCGAGGAATAAACTCCTCTATGTTCGTGAGTTTAGCGTATTTCTGATTCCACGGACAAACTTCCTGACAGATATCGCAGCCGAATATCCAATTATCAATTTTATATTTAAGTTCTTCAGATATCTCGTCTTTATGTTCGATAGTCAAATAAGCGATACATCGGTTCGCGTTCAAAACGTAGTATTCACTGAGCGCTCCACTTGGGCACGCTTCGATACAGAGCGTACAATCACCACAGAGATCGGCATGTGGTGAATCATAATCAAGAGCTATGTTTGTAATAATTTCACCAAGGAATACCCATGAACCAAATTCTTTTGTAATCGTTATTGAGTGCTTACCTTGCCAACCGATGCCAGCACGCACCGCCCATGCTTTTTCCATGATTGGACCTGAGTCGACATCTAAGACACCTTGTGCTGATGGCTCAAGCTGTTTTATGTAATCAAGCAATCGATGTAAGCGAACGCCAATTACTTCATGATAATCGCCCTTGATAGCATAGCGTGATATTTTAGCATTTTCAAATAAATTATCGATAGGTTGAAAATAGTTCAGGGCAACAGAGATGACCGATTTTGCTTCGTGAAATATTTCACGTGGATCAATTCTCTTTTTGATATTCTTCTCCATCCAAGTCATATTACCCTGATGTCCATTTTTTAACCAAATCCCAAGTCGCTGACCTTCTTCAACTAATCGTTCAACTTTGGCAAATCCTACTTTATGAAAACCAAGCTCTAATGCTTTTTGTTTAATATTTTCCGAGATAGACAGCATAGATTTGATGCTCAAATCAATCAATAAGATTCATATTCAGGTAAACTCAACGGGCGAACCGAACAGATAACCTTTTTCGGTTCGCTTAATCTTTCCGGCAATTGTATCAGGATCATGTTCAAAGAAAATAATCCAATCTTCATCTACTGCTTTTTTCAAAAACTTCTTTTTATCCTCAAGAGTGATTAGTGGATTCAAATCAAAGCCCATGATATAGGGAAGCGGTACATGAGAGGTACAAGGCATCAAATCGGCTGCATAGAAAAGTGTTATATTACCATCGGATATTTTTAGTAATTGGAGACCTGGAGAATGACCGTTAGATACATGAACCGATATCTGAGGAAAGATTTCTTTATCGCCATCAACTAAACTTAACACACCATAATCTTTCAGCGGTAGATAGTCGTTGGAAATATAGCTCGCTTTGTCACGTTCTGTCGGATTTAAGGCATTTTCCCATTGAGCTCTCTGTACATGATATTTTGCATTAGGGAATGCAGGTTTTATAACACCATTCTCGTTAACTGTTGAACCTCCAGCGTGGTCAAAGTGTAAGTGCGAAAGGATCACATCTGTGATATCATCGGGCTTAATGTTATATTTTATCAGAGAGGAATAAAGATGATCGGTCGTATCGAGATCATACATATCAATGAACTTTTGTTTTATTTTCGTTCCGTTGCCAACATCCATCAAAATTATTTTACCGTTTCCGATGATAAGCAAACAGCGTGCAGAAAGTTTTATGCGATTTTGCTCGTCTGCTTTGTTCGTCTTTTCCCAAAGAATTTTTGGAATAATTCCGAACATTGAGCCGCCATCCAACTTGAATGTTCCTGTCTCGATTGAATAAATATCATACGCACCAATTTTCATATTAGTTCCTTTTTGAACCTTCGTCTGTTCAGCAGCCATGCCTTAGCCACGTCAGTGTAAATTAAAAAAGGTCGATTGAATTTCAACCGACCCTCATAATCTCCTATATTCATATTAGATTATTTTCTGAAGCGGGAATTCTCACCACTCAATGGTGCAAATTCTTTTTCAGGATGAATTTTCTTTGCACGTTCTAATAGAACTTCTTCTGTTTCCGGAAGCTTTGGATCTGGTATACAGCAATCGACAGGACAAACTGCTGCACATTGCTCTTGATTGAAATGACCGACGCACTCGGTGCATTTCTCGGGTACTATGTAATATAAATCATTAGAAATTGCATCGAACATTTGTCCGTTTAATTCATATTGTGCACCGCCAGCATATATTGCCGTGTTGGGACATTCGGGTTCACAAGCTCCGCAGTTGATGCATTCTTCAGTTATAAATGTTGCCATGATAAAACTCCTAATCTAAATTCTTTTAAGTGATTATGCTTGAAATCATTAATTTCTTGAGGTACATTATAAGAAATAATTGGAAGAAATTCAAACTGTTTAACCGTTCGTAACCAAATCAGGGATGGCGCTTGTAACGAAAGCAACCGAATAAATCGCAAATCCATTTGATCGCGTACTCAGCTTGAGTTTATGTCCCCCAAATTCTTTGTTCGTGACAATATTATACAGCCGAGCATCGTCTACAATAAAGTAGCTTCTCCCCTCTTCATCATATAATATATCAGTTCCTTTTACATCTCGTGGGAGATACCTATCGTCTTGTTGAACGAATACTTGAAAATCTTTTTCACCTTCCGGTTTAATAATCGCATATACAGCACTCGCTTGATATATAAACACGAGATAACCACCGTTTGGATTATCAGTTTCTAATTTTAGATAATTTCTCTCATTGAACCAATCACCATCTAAATAGAGACGCCCATCGACATATAGATTTGGGTCATCGTAATGGACTGTCGATTCAGGAGAGTGTCCCTGAACATTACCGATCGTTCCTCGCTGCCAGCCGGTAAGAATTTCAGGAGTCTCACGATAGCAAATTACACCCGGACGATCTGATTCTCTGACAGGTTCCATTACAAATGGAAGCTCATCATGGTATCCGCTATTAATTATCAACCATTGAATCGCATGTTCAATATTTTGATATTGCCCCTCGCCTGCGTTAATAAAACGGATAAAACCATATTTATCAATTAGATATTTCGTGGGCCATGAATTGCAGCGAAACGCATTCCAAACAAAATAATCGTTATCCATAACAACAGGATATTTTATGTTAAGTTGGTTGATAGCTTTACGAACATTGACCGGATCTCTGGCGAATGGAAATTGTGGTGTGTGTATTCCTATCGTAATTAACCCTTTTTCATTATACCGCTGATGCCATTCTTTCAGGTACGGGAACGCCCTCAGACACTTTAAACATGAATAATCCCAGAAGTCGATGAGAATTACATAACCACGCAATGCACTTAAAGGTACTGGATCGGAATTAAACCAGTAATTACCATATATTTCAGGTACGCGAAACTGTTGCGGCAGTAGTTCCATAATTCAGAGGGATATTTGACTGTTCACCATTTATTGTTTTTTACTTTTATCTTTTTGCTCCCTGCAACAAGTACAACAAATTCACCTTTAATTTTATTTTTTTCGAATTTCTCATACAACTCGAGCGGAGTACCTCGAAATATCTGCTCATCTGGCATTGTGAGATTGAATGCAATAACCACCCGGCGATCATTCCCAAATACTTCTACGAAATCTTTAAGCAGTGGAAGTAATCTGTACGGAGTTTCCATGAATGCAACCGTCCGGTACTCATCCCGAAGCACTATTAATTCCTTCATGCGTTCTTCTCGTTTTGGTGAAAGGAAACCATAAAAAAGAAATTCATGAATTGGAAATCCAGAAAGCACAAGTGCTGGTATTAATGAAGACGGACCGGGGATTGGAACGATATTAATATTTTGTTCGATTGCTTTTTTGACAAGAAATTGTCCCGGGTCAGAAAATACCGGTGTTCCCGCATCCGAGATTATTGCAACCTGTTTACCATCTTTGAGATAATCAATGATTTGAATGCTTATCTCTTTTTCGTTATGCTCATTTAATAATTCAATAGATTTTTCAGAAATATCATAACGAGAGAGTAACCTTTCACCTTCTCTTCGCTCCTCATAAACAATTACATCAGATTCTTTTAATATCCTTAATGCTCGAAAAGTAATATCATCATAATTTCCGATAGGCGATGCAACAAGATACAGCGTGCCATTCACATTCTGTTTCCAATTGGTGACTGTTTCATTAACTTGTTATCCTGCAATGCTTTAACAAACATTACAATCACGGCACTCGTCGGTACTGCTATCAATAATCCCACGAATCCAAGGAAGAAACCAAATATGAAAAGTGAAATTATGAGAAGAACCGGATGCAATCCAACTTTGGCGCCGATAATTTTTGGAGCAAGTACGGTGTTCTCGAATATTTTCATCGAAAGATACATAATGATTACGCCTATTACTTTTCCGGTAACCGGATCACCGCTGAAGAAAGCCGCAATCGTTGCAACTACCAAGCTGATCAGAAGACCAACGTATGGGATAAAATCTAAAAGCGCAGTCATAATACCGAGCACCAGTGCATATTTGATACCAAGGATTGAGAGAACAATAGTAGCAATTGTCCCTTGTATCAATGCTACGAGAATTGCACCACGGAAGTATTGACCGAGTACCTCATCGACTTTTCTGAAATAACCAACAACTTTTTCTTGCTCCTTTTCAGGAATATACGACTTGAAATGTTGCATGATTTCTGGAAAATCCTTGAGAAGATAGAATGCTACTATCGGTATTATAATAATATTTATTAGCTGAGTTATGATAGATGAAATCCCCGTGACAAATTGAAATGCACCCTCAAGTAAAGATTTTAAAATACTCTCTAATCATGCAGGTAGTTCTCTTTCTACAACCTCACGGATAGCATCTATAGGTATTCCAGATTGTCTGAGGGACTCGACTAATGTACCGTATTTCAACAAGTCAACCGTGCTGACAACAAACCCGGAGATATTTTCAATAATACTTCGAAACTGGATAAACACAATCGGCATAACGAGTATAAAAAACACAGCCAGAACTGCAACAAACGCAAGCATGATGACGAGCGATGCAAGCCATCGTGGTATGTTTCGCCGCTCGAACCTATTAACAAGTGGATCAAGAATATATGAAATCAGAAATGCTATTATAAAAGGCGCGAGCACACCAATGAGTGAACTCAGGAACCATATAACAAACAGGAGAACAACAAGCCAGAGCAAACGATTGATATATGCTGTGTGTCTGAAGGGATACAAGAGAAATATTATTGCACCCAATAAAACGATTGGTGACAGGATTGGTATCATTAAGTATATCAGAACGAGAAACAGTGCAATACTTGCGATAAGCAAAACTGTTTCGGGTATTTTAGCTATTTTGCCGGATTTTTCCGCATCCTGATTTAGCATATCATTTTCCTATTTTCCGGTATGACCGAACCCTCCTTCGCCGCGTTTTGTTTCGGTTAAGCTTGGTACTTCTTCCCAATCTGCCTGCACCGCTGGCGCAATTACAAGCTGTGCGATTCGATCTTCCCGTTTAATTACAAAATCTTCTTTCCCAAAATTCGTTAGAATGATTTTCACCTCACCTCGATAGTCGGAATCAATTGTGCCCGGAGTATTAAGAACTGTGATGCTATTTTTTATTGCAAGTCCGCTCCGGGGGCGTACCTGTGCCTCATATCCATGAGGTACTTCGATGTAGAAACCTGTCGGCACTAAGACAGTTTCACCTTTCTTAACTACTAAATCTTCAGTTACAGCAGCACGAATATCCATTCCCGATGATCCGGATGTGGAATAAGCCGGCAGTGGAATATCTGTCACACTTGGGTTGACACGTGCAATGCGAATTTTTACTTTCTCTGTTAAATTCATAGGTGTAAAATATCTGAATAATAAAATAAAGATAGCATAAATATACAGATTTTTCTATATAAAACAATTCCTTGATCTTTGATGAACTGAGATTTATAACACTACCCATCGTCAACTTTATCGTAACATTTCTTGGTTGTTTCATCATTGCATCAATGTTAAAATACCTATCTTTAAAATATTACAATGTTTGATAACCGAAGATATTTACACCGCATGGAGTAAGTATATTATTTTTTACGATTTATGTTGTGGGAATCGCTTATGTGATTGTGAAAGGGCTGGAATTGAGGAATCAACCG
The DNA here is from genome assembly GCA_030019075.1 of Bacteroidota bacterium. Taxonomy (GTDB): domain Bacteria; phylum Bacteroidota; class Ignavibacteria; order UBA10030; family SZUA-254; genus JASEHD01. The sequence goes on along the minus strand of JASEHD010000090.1, from coordinate 5,354 downwards.
AAAAAATGTTATATTATCAAACAAGAAACACACTAATTTTCTAAATTTACAATATCTGTGATTATCTGTGCAAATCCGTGGTTAATAAAATAAAAATGAAATCCTGGTTAGGAATAGACGTCGGTTCGATAAGTATTAAGGTCGCTTGCCTTGTCGAGGATTGTGAAATTAATTCTCTTCAAGACTCGGAATATTCACATCTTCCAGTCAGTAACGGGCAGTTTTTACTTATTTCAAAATATAGAAGAATTCAGGGGAATCTCATGCTTGCAGCTAATGACCTCTTGAAATCCCTCTGGAGCATAATTTCCAAAGATTCTGTCTTAGGAGTTAGTGTTACAGGTTCGGGAGGAAAGATACTCGCTTCGGCTCTTTCTTCACCGTATGAAAATGAATTTAAAGCCATCGCAAAAGGTGCGGGATATCTTTTCCCTGATGTTACGACTATTTTTGAAATGGGTGGCTTAACATCCAAATTCATTAGGTTAGAACGAGATAACACTTCTGGTGAGGTCGGAATTTCAGATTACGAAATTAATGGCGACTGTGCCGCTGGCACTGGCTCATTCATCGACCAGCAAGCAACACGACTGAAGATATCAGTTGAAGATATCGGTAATATTGTTGGCTCAGTTTCAAGTTCGGCTTTGATTGCTGGACGGTGTTCAGTGTTTGCAAAATCGGACATGATTCATGCTCAACAGAAAGGCGCTGGAGTTGGAGAAATACTTAAAGGTTTGTGCGAAGCTGTCGCGCGGAATTATAAAGGCACAATCCTTAAGGGTAGAAAACCGCAGCCGAAAGTTGCTTTCATTGGTGGACTGGCAAAAAATGATAGCGTTGTTCAAGCAGTGAGAGGAATCTTCAGATTCAACGATGATGAATTCATCGTCCCTAAGGATTTATCGTGTTACATCGGAGCGATAGGCGCCGCTTTTATCGCAAAAGAAAAACCAGAAACAAAAAATATAAAAATCTCATTTCAGGATTCCAACAATAAAATCAATGAATTCCCAATCCAGAAACCACTCTCACTTCAAGACGTCGTTCTACTCAGGGATAGAACAGTCCCGTTTCAATTTCCCAGTCATGATAAAAAAGTCAATACATATCTTGGAATCGATATTGGCTCTGTGAGTACTAATTTTGCAGTTATCGATGAAGAAGGTAATCTCATCAACGATATTTATGTCAGAACTGAAGGGAGACCGATTGAGGTAGTTTCAAGAGGATTGAATGAAATTGAAAAAGAGCTTGGTAATAAAATAAACATCGTCGGTGTTGGCACGACTGGCAGCGGACGTGAGTTGATTGGTGAGCTGGTCGGCGCTGATTGCATCAACGATGAAATAACCGCACATAAAACTGGTGCAGTTCACGTAAGTAAACAATTCGATACAGGTGAAGTTGATACCATATTCGAAATTGGAGGACAAGACTCGAAATTTATCTCAATCGAGAACGGTATCGTAATAGATTTTGCAATGAACGAAGCTTGCGCTGCCGGTACCGGTTCTTTTCTTGAAGAGCAAGCCGAACGTTTAGGCGTGAAGATCGAAGATGAATTTGCTCAAATCGCCCTATCATCTCAAAAACCTATCCAACTTGGTGAACGATGTACGGTATTTATCGAACGGGACATAAATGCTCTTATATCACGCGGCGCTGAGCGTAAAGATATCATCGCTGGTTTGGCTTACTCTATAGCCATTAACTATCTCAACCGGGTTGTTAAGGGTAAACATATAGGAAAATGTATTTTCTTCCAAGGCGGCACGGCATATAACGATGCTGTGGCTGCAGCTTTTTCAATGATTCTGAATAAACAAATTATCGTCCCGCCGCACAACGGTGTCATAGGTGCAATAGGTATGGCGCTCCTTGCTCGTGATGAGATAAAAAAGAAAAATAATAAAACAAGCTTCCGTGGTTTTGAATTATCTGCCGTCGAGTATTCGATAAAAGAATTTACTTGTCGAGCGTGTACTAATTACTGCGACATGCAAGAGTTTACGGTCGAAGGAACCAAAACATATTGGGGCGACAAATGCACTGATATGTTCCGAAAAAGCGTGAAGACAGAACGAACACCTGTCATCCCAGACCTGATAGAATTTAGAGAGAAACTTTTTAACCCAAACATCACTGCTATTGCAGCACCCAGAGGAAAAATCGGAATTCCTCGCTCGCTCCATCTCATCGAAATGCTGCCATTCTGGAGTACGCTGTTTACAAGCATGGGATATGAGATAGCATTAACTTCTGAAACAAATCGATCTATAAGCCAATCCGGAATCGAGCTTTCGGTTGCTGAACCCTGCCATCCTATACGCGTTGGGCATGGACATGTAAAAGCTATTTTCGAAAAAGAAATCGACTATGTACTAATTCCAAACGTAATCGATATGGATAGCAATATTTGCGGCACCGGTTCAATTGTATGCCCTTGGGTTACCACATTTCCTTTCGTGATTAAAAACGTACCGATGTTTGAGCATATCAACGGCAGATTTATTATCCCGACTGTTCACTTCAAGAAAGGAAAAGAATTCGTACGTGATGAAATATGGCAAGAAGTGAAGAAGCTTAATATCAAAAAACGAATTTACAATTCTGCATTAGATGATGCTTATGATGCACAACAAGAATTCAATAACCAGATCAAACAAAAAGGGATCGAGGCACTCGAATTATTGGAAAAGACAAATGAGCCGGGGATAATCTTGCTTGGGCGACCATATAACATTTACGACAGAGGTGTAAATTTAAACATTCCATCCCGACTCAGAACGGTATATGGTATAAACGTTATACCGATAGATTTTCTTCCATTAGACGGGATGGATATTTCCGATATTACATGGAACATGTTCTGGAATTATGGAAAGAAAATGATTGCCGCTTCAAAATTCATTAAAGATAAACCCAACCTGCATTTGATATACATAACTAATTTCAAATGCGGACCGGATTCGTACATCAAACATTACATCCAACCTGCTTCGAAGAAACCGTTCCTGACGCTTCAATTCGATGGACACTTGAACGATGCCGGATTTATCACACGGTGCGAAGCTTACTTGAAAAGCAAGGAAGTAATATGAAGAATCCCGACATACGCAATAGAAAACTTTTCGTTCCACGAATGCCATCCGAAGCGGCGCGTGCTTTTGCTGCTGCATTCCGCTCGGTTGGAATAGATGCTGCTGAAACTCCCCAATCCGATTCGAAAACTTTAGAAATTGGCGCAAAGTTTACACACGGTGATGAATGCCTTCCCCAGAAAGTTACGATGGGCGATTTCTTCAGTGTTCTCAACAATGGATTAGCTCCTCATGAGGTTGCCTTTTTCATGCCCATTGCACCAGGACCTTGCAGGTTTGGACAGTATGCTCCACTTTTTGATAAAACTTTTAAAGACTTAGGTTACAACGATATAATGATAATATCGCCAACAAGCATGACCGGTTATAATGAATTGGGTGAACATGGCGAAGAATTTATAAGAACTGGTTGGCGCGCACTTGTTACTGCCGAGCTGCTATCGAAATTGCTGCATAAAATCAGACCGCTTGAATTAGAAATCGGCTCATCTGATGTAATCTTTGAGAAACACTTAAATGTCATCTGCTCAATCCTCGAACAAAAAATTGATCAAGATGATAAGATGAAAAAGCTCGTCTCCGCATTGACTTCGGCGAGAGATGAATTCAGAAAAATAAAAATTAATACTTCAATAATTACCCCTTTCATCGGAATTGTGGGCGAGATATTCTGTCGGCTCAATTCTTTCAGCAATCAGGAAACCGTAAAAGAAATAGAACGACAAGGAGGTATGGTGTGGATGTCGGATATTACAGAGTGGGTGCGGTACGCAATGGCTGAAAGGAAATATCAACTGATCCAGGATGGAAAACGATGGTCGAAGGAGATGCTTTCTTTTCTCATTAAAAACTATATCCTGATGAAAGATGAACATGATCTGACTAAACCGTTAAAAGAAGATTTGCATCTTTTTGAAGAGCCAAAAAACTTTGATGAGATACTCAAGCTTGCCGAACCATATCTCCCCTTCGGTAAAATATCAGGTGAGATGGTTGTATCCATTGGAAGGGCATGCTATCTGCAAAAGAAAGGTGTAGATGGAATCATTGATATCAGTCCATTCACCTGCATGAATGGTATCGTATCGGAAGCGATCTATCCACGTTTATCTAAAGAACACAATAATATTCCAATTAAGGTTTTCTATTTCGATGGTGTTCCACTCGATTTAGAAAGAGACATAGGGATATTTTTGGAGTTAGCAAGGAGTTATAGGAAGAAGAAAAAAAATACTTTATAAATATTTGGGAAAAAAATGGATATACAGAATGTGGAAAAATATCGATTATCCAGGCGCCGTCTGCTTGCATACTTGAGGCGAAATGGATGTGTTCGTTTTCCTAACTTAAAAATTCAAAAAAGCTTTGGTCAGAATAAATATAAAAAAGGATGGGAAGTCCGTCTTGTTGCCAAAACAAAAGATGAACTTTATTTAATTAGACAATATCTTGATGATGTAGGATTGAAAAAGGGAAAGCCATTCAAAAAAGGGGAACAGACAATCCAACCAATTTATGGAAAACAAGCTTTTAATTGGTTTAAAACCCATTAATTACATCTCAAACATCCTATTGTTCTTAATCCAATGACCAACGGTCAATATTGATAGAAAGTGTATATTTTGGGTGGTGTCAGGATTTTCATCCTGACACTGCAAAGCGCGAAAGTGATAGAATAGTTCATCACTAACTTTCTGTTTATGTCAGGTCAAAAGACCTGACATCACTGGAAGAACAGTTAGGTTACTACAGATAGCACAGATGAAACACGGATGCTAATAATTGACAAAAGTAAAAAATATTTGTACATTCTAACATTAAATTAATCGGATTAGTAACTGTAGTAATGAGCATAATAAATAAATACGCTCTCCCCTATGGGTCTTAGACGAGTCGTAGAATATATGGAGTTTTTACAAATGTTATGTGCCATGCTTGCTTCCATTTCATAGGAGTCATCATATGCGGAAAACATTAATCCCGATCATTCTCATCATACTTTTCTTCTCTCTGCTTTCCGGCTGTGCTACAACCGGTGCATTACTAAAGCTTAAACTGGGAATGACAAAGGAGAAAGTAATTGATGTTCTAGGTAAACCTGACGCAGCAAGAGGTTCTATCCGGACCAAGTACGATCAAGTCATCGAGGTATGGGAGTACATCAAGCAAAAACAGAATCCCTACGGCGGCATCCCTCTAGTGTACTGTCCCAAACGCTTCTCGACATATATTAACTTTCGCAATTATAGT
>JASEHD010000008.1 GCA_030019075.1 Bacteroidota bacterium | reverse complement strand
CGCCAAAAATATAATTGATAACTATAACAACTTGTGGCAAATAGAAAAAGCATTTAGGATATCTAAAACTGATTTAAAAGTAAGACCCATTTATCACCGCATTAGACACAGAATAGAAGCACACATTTGTATTGCCTTTGTAGCTTACACTGTAATTAAAGAGTTAGAGAGAAGATTGAAGCTGAAGAAAGTACCATTAAGTACCAAAAGGGTGGCTGAATTATCACAAACTATATATGCCATTAATGCTTTTTTACCCGAATCCAATAAAAATATTACAGTAACATTACAGATGACTGACGAACAAAAATTGCTCAATAAAATCTTAAACTTTTAACTCAGGGTGTCCCAATGACGAAAACAGGAGAAGTTGAGGCTTCTGAAAAATAGCTAACAGTCATGGTGAGACTGGCGAACCATTACATTTTGGTCCAATTTCACGCTTCGACACGCTCCTAATGACAAGTCTCAAGAATTGTCATTTTCTGTTGAGAAATGGGGAATTCCATTTAGGTGGACTCAGCGTGACAAGTTTTCTTTTTGTTAAAGAATTATTAAAAAGTCTCTAGTTATTGAAATGCATGGTGGACAAATTCCTCTTATTCATCATTTCTACTTAAATACTTCATTCCTTTTTAATAAATGGGTAAAACGAGAAATCGGAAAGTAAGCAGGTGATGGAAAATACATATCTAACCACCTATTTTGGTTAATATAAAGAGAAAATAAATCCATAAAATAAAATTGGTGACGATATGATGGGAAATAATATGATATTAGTCTTCGGTGCGTTGATAATTTTTGGGATACTATTGACCTCCTCGAACCGGTTGCTGATTGGTAATGCAAAGATTGCAGATGAAAATGAGTATTACATATCAGCATTATCAGTCGCACAAGCTGTGTTGGATGAAGCTAAAACCAAGGCATTCGATCAGCGAACTGTTAATAAATTACAATTAATACCTGATTCATTAACTGCTTCTTCGTTACTAGGACGCGAAGCAGGCGAGGCAATACCATTTCCTGATACATTGTCATCACAATCGCCATTTTCCCCGATCTCACGTGGTTACCGTTCGATGGTGGCTTTTAATGATATTGACGATTATAACGGATACAGACGCCTTGTTAATACACCACGTGCAGAAGGGTATCAGATTTTTGTTACAGTAAGTTATGCGGGCGAGACAAATCCCGATTCCGTAAAATTTATAAAAACATTTTCTAAAAAAATGGATATTAGTATAACCAGTCCATACTTTGCACAACGAGAGGAGAGTGGAACTATGGTGGCTGATACAATAAAACTGTCATACGCTTTTACTTATTAGGTGTTTTATGAACGCTATCTATGATGTTGTTTGTTCGGTCGTAGTCGGTGGTATCATTCTTATGATGCTTTTTGGATTTAATGGTAACGTAGCAGAGAGTGCGGCTTCTCAAACAGTTAAGTTGGTTACCCAGACAAATCTTACTGCATTTACTGATATCATGGAATATGAATTTCGAAAAATGGGATATCGAGTTGGAAGTAATATTATAATCTTTGCCGACTCACTTAATATTAGATTCCGGAGCGATGTAGATAATAATGGAGTTATCGACACAATCCAATATTATCTTGATAAAAATAATCCATCTGGATTTGAAAATAAAAATACACGCATACTATATCGTAAACTCAATTCCGGGCCTCTCCAAAGGATTAATCTTGGGATAACTCAATTTCGGATCACTTATCAAAACATTCAAGGTCAACCATTCACTACTTATCCTGTTCCAACACCTTCACTCATAAGGTCGCTGACGGTCGTTTTATCGGTTGAAAGCACTTTTCCATTTAAAGAAAGTTCAATGAAATATTTGAAATATAATCCCGGAGTTTATTGGGAGAGAACTATGAAACCAAAAAATTTAAGGTGATATATGCCTGGACGAGCTATTATTCTTGTTGTGGCGGGAGTTGTTATTATCACTGGTATTATTCTTCATCGCATTGAAGCTGCCAGTACAAACATCGCCGCGAACTTCAACAATTATTTTTTACAACAAACAGCACGGAATATTGCACAAAGTGGTGTCAATCTTGCGCTTCGCCAACTCGGTTACAACAGAACATGGCGGGCTGGTTTTCCACAAATGAGTATGCTTGGTGGAAAAGTGTATGTTGATGTTTATGATACAATGTTTGCTGGTATTCCTGCTATTGGAATTCGATCCACAGGTATTGTGGAACACCGTTCATCAATAGAAAAGCAAGCGACATCCACAGCATTTGCTTATTTTCCAAATGGATTTATACCGCTCTCTGTAAAAGGTTTACTCACACTTAATGGGTCTAACCAAGTTAATGGAAACATCACGCTTGATGGACGAGACCATGATGAATTTGCTCCTCCAAATCAATTTAATCCTGGCAAAGGAACTTATGGAGTTTGGACAACAGGTGCATCTTTTGTTGAGGGGAGTGCTGCTGCGAAAATAGGAGGCACTGCTGATAGTATTGATTATATTCCTACGAATCCATGTAATCCCGTTGTTGTTAAAAAAAATCAGTCGTTTCCTAATGGTTACCCGAATACTCCTGATAGTGCATTCGGCGGACCGAGTTATGGATATCCGGAAGGTACATTAAAAGCAATCGCACAAAGTGGGGTTGCCGGTAGTCAATATGTTACTGATCCAACCCGGTTGACTTATCCTTTAAGAGGGGTTACATATGTTGAGATACCAACAAGTTCCCCAAAAAATAGGTGGAGTTCAGCAACGATAAATGGTACTGGAATTCTCATTATTCACAACAGTGTAAAAAATGCTGTTCTTGAAAATGCAGCAGGGAACTTTTCGGGTATTGTAGTGGTAGACGATATTGTACGTTTCCATGGAAATCTTTGGGGAGCAATTATCGGGTTAACAAACACTCCCAGTGGAAATGTGCTTGGGAATGGGAATGCATATCTCTCATTTTCTCGAAAAGCAATTTCCAATGCAACTGGTTTTCTTGCAAATGATACACAGCTAAAAGTAATTGCGTGGTGGGAATGAGTAATTAGTCGGAACGGCGGGATTTGAACCCGCGACCCCTTGCACCCCAAGCAAGTGCGCTAGCCGGGCTGCGCCACGTTCCGAGTCAAGTCAAAACTAAAAATGCAAAAAACAATTCTAATAAGGAATCATTCATTCGCCTACCACGAATTCCATTACTCCATTGTTCCAACACTTCCGTTAAATAATCCCGATACTTACGTCAGTTTTACTAACAGTTCTTCGAGGAATCTTTTTAACTCCACCATATCGTTTCTCAGGCGATTCTCAGGTGTCTTTGGTGGTTGTGCCTGTGTTGATGGTGCTGCCGATGGAGTTCCTTCGTGTAGGAGCTCTAATTGCTCACCGGTTTCAGCATCGGACATATAATCTTTTAGAACCTGTTTTGCTCCTTCTATCGTGTATCGTTCTTCGCGCAGTAATCTTTTTATGAATAGTATGAGCTTAATATCTCTGCTGGTATATATGCGATTACCAGCTCTATTCTTTGCAGGCCCGAGCTGCTCGAATTCCGATTCCCAGTACCGGAGTACATATTGTTCAAGGTCAGCAATTTTACTAACCTCACTTATTGAATAGTACAGCTTCTTTATGCCTAATTGTTTCATATTAAATCCTTTTGAGGATAAAATTTGGTATTATTCATATCAAACATACGGAAATTCTTAATGAAAGGCAACATCTGCTCGTAGGGAATTTACGGAATTGATAAAAATAAGGATGAAAATATCGTTTGCTTTCGCTGTTAAAAACAATTATATTTTACCCATGACAAAAGAAGAACTCAAACAGCTTTTACAACAATACAAAAAAGGTAGATTTAGCGAGCAGCAGATTGTTGAAAAAATATCTTCTCTAAGGTTTGAATCGCTCGGTTTTGCAACAATAGATCACCACCGACAATTACGGCAAGGATTCCCTGAAGTGATTTTGTGTCAGGGGAAAACACCTGAACAAGTTGCTGAAATCGCTTCACGAATTCACAAGCGTTCACAACCGTTGTTAGCAACACGAGCCACCCTAGAACATTTCAAAGCGGTAAAAAAGGAAATCCGCCAGAGTAATTACCATGAGTTTGCTCGTACGATTACTGCAAATGAACCTAAAAAGCCGTTACCAAACCGTGGAACGATTCTCGTAATCACGGCGGGAACATCCGATATTCCAGTTGCTGAAGAAGCTTTTATTACTTCTCAAATGCTTGGCAATCCAGTCGAAAGATTATACGATGTTGGAGTGGCAGGAATCCATCGGTTACTTTCGCAGAGTGATAAATTGGTGGAAGCAAATGTTATCATCGTTGTTGCTGGGATGGAAGGTGCGCTGCCAAGTGTGGTTGGTGGTTTAGTAGATGTACCTGTTATTGCGGTTCCAACTTCGATCGGTTATGGTGCAAGTTTTCAAGGCGTTGCCGCGCTTCTTGGTATGCTTAACTCTTGTGCAAGTGGTGTTACAGTTGTAAATATTGATAACGGATTTGGGGCTGGGTTTGCGGCAAGTTTGATGAATAAGAAAAAATAGATCGGAGATTTGGGATTTGAGTTTAACATTTTTAAATTAGTTTGATGGGAGAATAATCAATATGAAAACATCACATAAAATAATAATCGGCGATTCACGCCGAATGGAGGAAATAGCAGACGAAAGCATCCATTTGGTTGTTACCTCACCACCATACTGGCAATTGAAAGATTATGGTCATAAGGACCAAATCGGTTTCAATGATTCTTATGAAGAATACATTAATAACTTGAATCTGGTATGGAATGAATGCTATCGCGTTTTAAATCCTGGCTGCCGACTGTGTGTAAATATCGGTGACCAGTTTGCCCGCTCTGTTTATTATGGGAGATATAAGGTGATTCCGATACGAACAGAAATTATCAAGTTCTGTGAGACAATTGGATTCGATTATATGGGGGCGATCATTTGGCAAAAAGTAACAACCACAAATACTACTGGTGGAGCAACTGTTATGGGTTCCTTCCCATATCCCCGGAATGGTATCATTAAAATAGATTATGAATTCATTCTGCTTTTCAAAAAACTAGGAGATGCACAATATCCTACAAAAGAAGCAAAACAGCTTTCAAAATTAACCACGACCGAATGGAACGAATATTTTGCTGGGCACTGGAATTTTGCCGGAGAGAAACAAGATAAACACCTCGCGATGTTCCCGGAAGAATTACCAAAGCGTCTGATCCGTATGTTCACGTTTGTTGGAGATACGGTACTCGATCCATTTCTTGGTAGCGCCACTACTACGCTCGCAGCAAAGAATCTTGTGCGAAATTCAATTGGGTATGAAATAAGCTCGGAATTTCTCCCTGTTATTCAAAATAAACTCGGAATTAATTCGCAAGGTCTTTTTGCTCAAGACACAAGTTTTGATATTATTATTAAGAATCAAGGTACTACCGATTTCACCAAACAGATAGAACAGTTGCCTTATATTTTTAGGGACAAAGTCCGATTTGATAAAAAGGTTGATCCCAAGAAACTTAATTTCGGATCAAAAGTGGATGGTAATCAAAACAAACGTGAACAATTCTTTACCGTCAAGCGTATTATTTCACCAGAGATAGTTGAACTCAACAATGGATTGCTAATACATTTGATCGGAATTAAAACTATCGATGAAAAAAGGGATGACGCGATTCAGTTTCTAACGAAGATGATAAAGGGGAAGCAAGTTTATTTAAAATACGATTCAACAAAATACGACGCTGAGAATAGATTATTAGCATATCTTTATTTGAAAAATAAAACATTTATTAATGCACATATCTTAAAATATGGATACGCAGAAATTGACAATTCAATAAATTATAGACTAAAAGAAAAATTTGCGCAGTACATTATTCACAAATATTCAGAAAGATAACGTGAATGAATATTAAGTTATCAAATGAAGAGATAAAAAAAATATTGGATATAGAATCCCCAGAATTCCCCAAATATACAACCCAACTTATTAATCTTGCTAATCAAAACTCACAGGGAACGAGGCCCAAAGTTGTTGGTAAACTTTCAGATCTAATTCATAAGTTTAAAGGTAATAAATTCTTTGAATGGGAAGATTGGTATTTAAAAAATTATCCGGAAGCTATTCAAAACGCCAAAGAACGAATTATTAAAATGTTCAAGAATCTAAAAGACGCAATAAACAAAATCGATGATAAAATGATAGAGAAATGGGTTAAGGATTTGGTAATAATTAAAACATTCATTGGTCTTCGATTTCAAGAAGCGATCTTAAAGGTAGTCGCTGAACAGGAGGGCAAATCTTATAGAATGGGGAACATTCAAGAAGAATCTCAAGGCATCGATGGCTATCTTGGGAATGAACCAGTATCAATTAAACCTGTTTCATATCTTTCGAAGAAATCATTATCCGAATCAATACAGATACGAATAATCTATTACAAAAAAATTAAAGATGGAATTCAGATCGAATTTTGAAAATCCAAAACTAACCAACAAAAATCAATATATGAAATTCTCCACAAAAGCAATCCACGCAGGGCAGCAGCCCTGTCCAACAACCGGCGCTGTGATGACGCCGGTTTATTTAACTTCAACTTACGTTCAGGAAGAAATCGGTAAACACAAAGGATATGTTTACTCCCGTATAGCAAATCCGACACGGACAGCGCTTGAACAAAATATTGCCGCTCTTGAAAACGGCAAACACGGCATTGCATTTGGCTCTGGTATGGCGGCAGTTGACGCAATCTTCCGGTTGCTAAAACCGTGTGATCATGTCATCATCTCGCATAATGTTTATGGAGGCACTTATCGGCTCGCAAAACAAGTGCTTGAAGATTATCGGCTTCAATTCGAGTTTATCGACACGACAAATATCAAACTTGTAGAGCAGACAATTCGGCAAGAAACTCGAATGATATTTGTCGAAACGCCGACGAATCCAACAATGGAAATAACCGATTTAAAAGCTATTGTAAAAATCGCAAAGGGTAATCGACTCATTTCCGTTTGCGACAACACGTTTGCAACACCATATTTGCAACAGCCACTGGAATACGGAATTGATATCGTTGTTCACAGTCTTACAAAATATCTAAACGGGCACAGCGACATGTTAGGTGGTTTGGTTGTAACAAACGATATGAAAACGGCTGAACGTTTGAGGTTTATACATAAATCAACTGGCGGAATATTAAGTCCGTTTGATGCTTGGTTGTGTTTACGAGGGGTTAAAACTCTTCCAATCAGAATGGAACAACATAGCACGAACGCAATACAAGTTGCCCGATGGCTTCTGAAACAGAGAAAGGTCAAGCGAGTTTTGTATCCGGGACTTCCTTCACATCCCCAGCATAAACTGGCAAAAAAACAAATGAAAAAATTCGGCGGAATGATTTCTTTTGATCTTGGTAGCTTCGAAAAGGCAAAGAAGTTCTTGAAAAAAGTACAACTTTGCGCTCTCGCGGAAAGTTTAGGTGGTGTAGAGACTCTAATTTCACATCCTGCAACGATGACGCATGCATCTGTACCGAAAGATCAGCGAGAGAAAAGTAAAGTAACTGAGGGACTTGTTCGGTTATCAGTCGGACTGGAAAATGTCGATGATATAATCAAGGATCTTCAACAAGCTTTAAAAAATATTTAGTTGCTAAAAACATTTTTTTTAATTAAATTATATCCAACTTATTAATAATTATCTTTTCTTGCGTTTATCATACAAATGAAATATTGGAATACTTTGCCTTTCTTGGAGTAAAATGATAGTATGAAGATTAGTGATATTCTCGATGAAAGAACGGTTGTCAGCAACCTTCCGGGAAGTTCGAAAGAAGACATAATCGAGGGATTGATTGAAGTCGTCAGTCAGTCACCGAAAGTTTTAAATATAGAAAAGGTTCGGACTGCCATTTTCGAGCGAGAAAAAATTATGTCAACCGGAGTCGGGAATGGATTTGCCATTCCCCACGGAAAAACTGATGCGGTCTCGGACATCGTGGCAGCATTCGGTATAACGGCAGAACCAATCCAATATCAGTCACTCGATGAAAAACCCGTGCGGCTTGTTTTTCTTCTGGTAGGCAAGGACAACTTGGTAGGTCCACACATCAAACTCCTCAGTCGTATTTCAAGACTAATGAACAAAGAGGAATTTCGTAATAAACTGTTAGAAACCACTACACCGCAAGAAATTATCGCAACATTCAAACAAGAGGAAGCAAATTATTCCGAGATGTAACAATCCGGAATATCTACCATCTTCCTTACCGCAAGTTGTTATCCAATATGGATATTATTTTGGAGCTATTTTGAAGTTCAAATCAATCAAAGGTACCAAGGATGTACTGCCCGATGAGAGTTATCGTTGGCAGTTTGTTGAGCAGAAAATCCGTTCGGTAATGCATACGTTCAGCTATCATGAAATTCGTACACCAGTGTTTGAAGAAACAGCATTATTTGCACGTGGTATCGGTGAATTAACCGATATCGTCGGGAAAGAAATGTACACTTTTCAGGATAGAGGTGGAACAATGCTGACATTGAAACCCGAGATGACTGCGGCGGTTATGCGTTCCTATCTCCAGCATAACCTTGGTGAGCAAAAACCATTAGTAAAAGTATATTATATCGCACCAATGTTCCGCCAAGAAAAGCCGCAAGCCGGACGGTTGAGACAATTTCACCAATTCGGTGCCGAAGCTATCGGTGGCAGCAGTCCTTTTGTTGATGCTGAAATTATCGCCTTGTCTGCCGAGGTTTACCGGGTACTTGGTGTGAAAAACTTTCAGATTAAAATTAACTCGGTCGGTTGTATAAATTGCCGCCCGCAATATAAAGAAATTCTGAAGAAACATCTACAGAATGTTTTTAAGGAATTATCAGAAGAAAGCAAACAGCGATTAGAGCAGAATCCATTACGTATACTTGACTCGAAAGATGAAAATGATCAGAAGCTTACTACGGATGCACCGTTAATGAAAGATCATTTATGCAAGGAATGTTCTGAACATTTTATCGAGCTTCAATCGATTTTAAGGTCATTAAATATTGAATTTGAAATCGACGGTAGAATTGTTCGGGGTTTAGATTATTACACTAAGACAGCTTACGAAATCATTAGTAAAGATTTAGGAGCACAGGATGCATTAGTTGGTGGCGGCCGTTATGATCTCTTGTTAAAAGAGATTGGTGGTAAACAAACACCGTCTGTCGGATTTGCGGCGGGAATAGAGCGCCTTCTGCTGACGATGGAGAAACAGCAAATATTTACGGGGGAAAATATCAAGCCAAAAGTATTTATTGTTTCGGCTGATGAAGAGGGAAGAGGATATGCAGTAGAACAGGCGATGATATTGCGGCGTAATAATATTCCGTGCGAAGTTGATTTACTTGGGCGAAGTCTTAAATCACAAATGCGCGAAGCAGATCGACAAAAGGTGGAGTTCGTTATTATCATTGGTGGTAATGAACTGCAAAAAGGACTTGTTATTATTAAGAATATGAAAAATGGAATACAAACAAGCATCGGAGTAAAGGATTTAGTCAGCCATTTTCAAGAACCGGGGGAAAACATTGAAACGAGGGAAAACCGTTAAACCTTTAATTCCAGTTGAGTACCGCTTACTCATAACGCTGAAATATGAAGAGCGAGAAAAGAAAGCGGTTACTTATTTCACACTAAAAACCGTCCAGGAGTTTTCGTATTTTAGTTATGAGATAATTGTTGAACCAGTTATCCATGATAGAACAGTACAATTCAACATTCATGGTTTACGGGCCCCTCGTGTTACGATACCGAGTGCGGGTCCAGCAACATTTATTACTAAATTCGAAAAATTAGATGGACGGTACTTTCTGATTATTTCTAAAAATGATAAAAGGGTAAATAGATTTACAGTGAACATAAAAAAGAATAGCATCGTAGTTGAAGAAAACCCGACGAATAAATTTATTGAGATCATCACGGATGAGAAAAACTGGTAGTGAACAAATCTTACATGGTTAATTATATAACACAATATGTATCCTGAATTATTTAAAATAGGACCCTTCACGGTTCACAGCTTCGGCTTGATGATGGCAATCGGTTTCATTGTTGCAAGCTGGATTTTGACGAAGGAATTAACTCGTAAAGGGTATCAGCCGAACTTAGGTAGTACGGTAACGCTCCTTGCGGTCATTTTTGGTATTATCGGTTCCAAGATGCTTTTTCTCATTGAAGATTGGGATCATTTTATTTTAAATCCCCTTGGCGAAGCTTTTTCACCTGGTGGTTTAACATGGTATGGTGGGTTTTTTCTTGCGACTTTTGTAATCTGGCTATATATCAGAAAAAAGAAAATTTCTTTTCTTAAAATTTGTGACGCAGCCGCTCCCGCCTTGATGATAGGATACGGTATTGCTCGCATCGGTTGCCATCTTGCGGGTGATGGTGATTATGGTATGCCGACCGATCTTCCATGGGGTGCTGTGTATTCAAACGGAACGTATCCTCCTATGATCGCATTTCGCGAATTCCCAGAAATTGTTCAACAATACGGAGTCAATGGAATTGTTCCGAACGATATTACGGTTCACCCTACACCCCTCTATGAATTCTTTTCATCAATAATTTTGTTCTTAATATTGTGGAGACTCCGAAAAAAGAATTTTGCAGATGGTACTATTTTTATGTTTTATCTTATTTTATGTGGAATCAGCCGTTTCTTGGTGGAGTTTATTAGATTGAACCCACGTATCCTTTTCGGGCTCTCAGAGGCACAGTTGATCTCAATTGTTTTAATAATATTTGGAATTATTGGTTCAATAATTTTAATAAAAACAAAACAACCTATGAAAATGTCAAACCAATTATTATGAGAAATTTATGAATTACGAAATAAAAAATACCGCCAATTCGTATTACGACCGAAAACCCAACCGACCTTCACCTCTGCGTGTCGTTCACGATCGTAAACCCACAGCAAACATCATTGCAGGGCGGAATCCAGTGATAGAAGCGTTACGCGCCGGGAAGATAATTGAAAAAATTGTTATCCTTGCCGGAGTTAAAGGATCTTCTATTGAAAAAATTAAACAGTTAGCTAAAAATAATCGTGTAAACTGTGTCGAAGTTGGTAAAATAAAATTTCGCGAACTGGTCAGCGATACTACGACTCAAGGTGTAGTAGCGATTGTTGGCACGAAAAAATATGTTGAAGTTGAAGATATCATAAAAATCGCTAAGGAGCGTAACGAAAAACCCTTCATATTATTGTTAGATGAAATCGAAGACCCTCAGAATTTAGGGGCGCTTATCCGGACAGCAGAATGTGCTGGGGTACATGGTGTTGTCATCCCTAAACACCACGCAGCTTCGGTAAATCAAACTGTTGCCAGAACTTCGGCAGGTGCAAGCGAGCATCTCCCCGTTGCGAAAGTAACTAATATAGCAAACACCCTTGATGAGTTGAAGAAAAAAGGTATATGGGTGGTTGGTACTGATTCTAATGCCAATAAACTTTATTCAGAGATTGATTACACCGGACCGATTGCCGTTGTCATCGGCAGCGAAGGAAAAGGAATCCGTACTCTGGTAAAAGAAAAATGTGACTTTATGGTGAAAATCCCAATACGCGGCAAAGTTCCCTCTTTAAACGCTTCTGTTGCCGGTGCCCTTTTGATGTACGAAGTCGTTAGGAAACGCGAAATTCAGAATGGTCAGGATACAAATTTAATTCCTGATACTAATGAGCTGCCCATTGATGAGGTACAACAAACTGAGATGAACGTCTCTGATTTTGAAAATACTTAATTATTATAACCTTGTAATTTCCCGAGTATCTTTCTAATAGACTGATTTCTGTTTTCTCTCCTTTGTTTGTTTAGGCATTTTTTAGTATTTTGTTGTGAAATAATCATCGAAAAATTTATAGGTTACGGGTATTTGCAGTACATTATTAGTCTCGTAATTGGTTTTGTTATCGGTTCTTTTCCAACAGCATACCTACTGGTAAAACGTCAAGCTCGACTTGATATTCGTTTTGCAGGTAGTGGTAACGTCGGGGCAAGAAATGCATATGATGTAACAAATTCAAAATTACTTGGACTTATAGTATTACTGATAGATTTGTTAAAAGGTGGAGCTTCGGTATTATTAGCAAATATAATTTATGGTCATCATTTTTGGATTTTAGGGATTGCCGGAATTGGCTCTGTCCTTGGTCACAATTACTCCCCTTGGCTGCAATTTAAAGGAGGGCGGGGACTTTCGACGACGGCTGGAGTGATGATTTTACTTGGTTGGATTTATGTAGTGAATTGGCTGGTAATATATTTTATTGTCAACAGTATCTCGAAACATATCCATATTTCAAATATCATTGCGACAATTACCAGTCCAATATTAATCTTATTGATGCCCAAATCTTTGATAAATTCGTTGTTGTTATCTGATATTGAACATTCAAATTTATTTTTCCTGTGTATCATTTTAAGTTTGTTAATTATGCTTCGGCATATTGAACCGTTAAAAGAAATTTTGAAATTGAATATAACAAAATGAAAATACTTGACACAAATGAACTAAAAGAAATATCCCAGCAGCTTCGCCGCGATGTAATAAAGATGTTGATGATATCCAAATCAGGACATTCAGGTGGACCTCTCGGATCGGCAGATATTTTTTCATCACTCTACTTTCATATTTTAAATATTGATCCAAAAAATCCTAAATGGGATGGAAGAGATTATTTCTTTCTCTCAGCAGGTCATTATTGTCCCGTCTGGTATGCCGCTCTTGCTCGGCGAGGTTATTTTCCATTGAACGAATTAACAACTTTAAGAAAAATAAACGGACGGCTGCAAGGTCATCCAGCACCGGTACACACTCATGGTGTTCCCGGAGTTGAGGTAGCTTCTGGAGCTTTAGGACAGGGTTTATCAATTGCTGTCGGTTGTTCGCTTGGCTTGCGATTAGATAATAAAGCGAATCATGTTTATGTCTTCCTAGGGGATGGTGAATTAAATGAAGGGCAAATATGGGAAGCTGCTATGACTGCGGGTCATCACAAAGTTGATAACCTAATTGCTATAGTTGATAGAAACGATTGTCAGATTGATGGAAGAACGAGTAACGTGATGGGGCTTGAGCCACTCGTAGATAAATGGAAAGCATTCAACTGGCATGTACTCGAATGCAACGGAAACAATATTGATGATTTTATCTCAACAATTAAACAAGCAAAAGATTTAAAGGGAAAACCAAAAGTGATCGTTGCCCGTACATTTATGGGTAATGGTGTTTCATTTATGCAGGATGATTATAAATGGCATGGTGTTCCACCAAACGATGAACAGGGGAAACAAGCATTGGCTGAAATTCCTCCAACAAAGTATGGCGATTTTATTGAGTTTGAGTGGGAGAAAGAGATAAATCTTGTCAGCGTTAAGTGAATATACTCATAATGACTGTTAAAATTGATCCTCATACGGCTGAGCAGATGATAAGGCGTGGAACAAATGAAAGTGAGATTAAGGAAGTTTTAGAAACCAAAGATGAAATTGATGCGAAATATGGACGAAAGAAAAAACAAAAATATTTCCATTCAATAACTACTGGTGTGGTAAGTATTACAAAGAGAAGAAAGTTGAAGTAATATTCACCCAGGAAAGCGATCAAATAATCACTGTTACTGTTTATGTTTATTATGGAGAATGGTTATGAAAATATATTATAATCCCAAAGATGATCTCCTTCATATCACATTGAAGGAGAGTAAAGAAGTAAGAAACGAGCGATATAGCGACGATATTGTGTTTGATTTAGACAAAGAAAATAAAGTTGTAGGTATCGAAATCCTTAATACATCGAAATACTTAGAGCTTAATGATTTGCTAAGTGTAACGTTAGTGCAAGAAAGAGTAGCATCATAAATGCTTAAGTTTCAACCCAAAGAACACAAAGCAACTCGTCTCGGTTTCGGTGAAGCCCTCGTTGAACTTGGACATGAGAACCCAAATGTTGTCGTGCTCGGTGGTGATGTTACGGGATCAGTGCGAACAGATTTATTTATGAAAGCATTTCCTAACCGCTTCTTCAGTGTTGGGATTGCCGAACAGGATATGATGGGCACTGCTGCAGGGTTAGCGATTGCCGGAAAAATTCCGTTCGCTTCAACTTATGGTGAATTTGCAACTGGTCGCCCGTTTGATCAAATCAGACAATCAATCGCATACAGCGAATTACCTGTAAAGATTTGTGCATCGCATTGCGGTATCACTGTCGGACAAGATGGGGCAACACATCAATCACTCGAAGATATTGCTCTGATGCGGGTGCTGCCGCATATGACAGTTGCTTCACCATGCGATTATCATCAAGCGAAGAAGATGGTCAAAGCATCAATGCATTTAAAGAATCCTCTTTACCTGCGTTTTTTCAGAGATAATTCAACTGTATTTACAAGTCCGGATTCACCGTTTCAATTCGGGAAAGCCGATACACTGATCGATGGAAGTGATGTTACCATAATTGCCTGCGGCTTGCAAGTTTGGGAAGTGATCCTTGCTGAAGAAATTCTCGCAAAAGATGGTATCAGCGTTCGCGTGATCAACATGCACACTATTAAACCAATTGATGTAGAAACAATCAATAAGGCAGCGGAGGAAACCGGTGCAATTGTTACTGCAGAAGACCATCAAAAGCATGGTGGACTCGGAAGTGCAGTCGCTGAAGTTCTTGTTCAACATTGTCCAACACCGCAAGAGTTTGTTGCTGTAAATGATACATTCGGTGAATCGGGACTTGGTGAAGAGCTTATGAAGAAATATGGAATAAATAAGGACGCAATCGTCAAAGCTGTACATAGAGTTATTGAAAGAAAGAAAAGCAATAGATTTTCAAGGAGATAGAATATGAAGAAAATATTAATTTTAATCATTATGATTACATTACCGTTTTTAGTTGGCTTCGGTTTAGGTTATAGTGTCGGAAATAGAAGTATTGCACAAAGCAGCGACGAAAGTTTTAACTTAGATAATCAACTTGTTACGACAGCAACATACCATCAAGCAAATCGTGATAGTGTCGGTGAACAAATTTCTTTTGGTCGGCAGAATGCAATCACACGTGCTGTGGGCTTTGCAAGTCCTGCCGTAGTTGGCATCAACGTAACTGAGGTACGTGAGTACCGGTATCAAAATCCGTGGTCGAGGATGTTTGGAGATGATCCATTTTTCCGTCAGTTCTTTGGCGATAAAACTTTCAAACAGGAAGTTAAAGGACTTGGCTCGGGATTTATTGTTTCGCCAGATGGATACATCCTGACGAACGACCATGTTGCCGGCAACGCATCGAAAATTACCATTACTCTCACAAACAAAGAGAAGTATGAAGCAGAATTGATTGGAACCGATTTAGTTTCCGATATTTCTTTATTGAAAATAAACGGGAAAGATTTCTCATACTTAAAACTTGGTAATTCGGATGATGTTATCATCGGTGAATGGGTGATTGCAATGGGAAATCCGTTCGGGTTATTCGAAATCAGCGATAAACCTACAGTTACAGTTGGAGTTGTAAGTGCAACCGGAATGAACCTCAATGCGGAAGGCGGTCGAATTTATCGCGGCATGATACAAACAGATGCAGCAATAAATCAGGGGAACAGCGGCGGTCCATTATTGAACTCGACAGGTGAAGTGATAGGTGTGAATGCAGTTATCTATACGCCGAATCAGGGGAACATCGGACTTGGTTTTGCTATCCCAATAAATCGTGTGAAGGACATCGTCGCTGAGTTAAAACGAAGTGGCAAGATTGAGCGGAATTTCTGGACTGGATTGGAAGTGCAAACAGTTGATGCACGCGTTGCACGATACTTCGATTTAGATAAAGCAGAAGGTGTTATCGTTACCGATGTGAAACGCCGAAGTCCAGCCGATGAAAGCGGTTTCAAACCGGGTGATATTATTATTGAAGTAAATGGTGAGAAAATAGCGAACGAAAATGCAATCGTTTCTATTGTTAGAACATCGCGAGCGGGGGATGTGTTGAAAATGAAAGTAATCCGTGATAAGAAAATTTTTAACTTAAGTCTTAAATTAGAAAAGCAACCATCATGATTGCCCGATATACACGTCCGGCAATGGGAAAAATCTGGACAGAAGAAAATAAATTCCAAACCTGGCTCGATATTGAGATTCTCGCTTGTGAAGCACAGGCAGAACTTGGTGTAATTCCTAAAGATGCTGTTAGAGTAATCCGTGAGAAAGCAAAATTTGATGCAAAACGAATTGATGAAATCGAAGCTGAAGTGAAGCACGATGTCATCGCATTCCTCACGAATGTCGGCGAGTATGTTGGTCCGGAATCGCGCTTTATTCATCTCGGCATGACTTCGTCTGATATTCTTGACACAGGTCTTTCGCTTCAGATGAAGCAGTCAGCAGATTTGTTGTTAAAGGATTTATCTTTGTTACAAAATGTTTTTGCCCGACGTGCAAAGGAATTCAAATATACCGTTATGATTGGTAGAACTCACGGTATCCACGCAGAGCCGATTACTTTTGGGTTGAAGTTGGCGCTTTGGTATGATGAAACTTGTCGGGACATAAAACGACTTGAGCAAGCGAGAGATACAATCTCATACGGACAAATTTCAGGTGCGGTTGGTACGTATGAGCATCTCGATCCATTCGTTGAGAAATATGTTTGTGAGAAGTTAGGATTAAAACCAGTACCAATCTCAACACAAATCCTTCAGCGTGATATACATGCTGAGTTCTTAACTACACTTGCGATTATTGGCAGTTCGCTTGAGAAATTTGCAACTGAGATTCGTCATCTCCAAAAAACAGAAGTGCTTGAAGTGGAAGAATATTTCTCGAAAGGGCAGAAGGGTTCATCGGCGATGCCGCATAAACGCAATCCTGTAAATTGCGAGCGTGTTGCTGGTTTAGCAAGAGTTCTTCGAGGGAATGCTCAGGCAGCGATGGAAAATATTTCTCTGTGGCATGAAAGGGATATCTCGCATTCATCAGCAGAGAGAATAATTATTCCCGATAGCTGCATCCTTCTCGATTTTATGATTTCGGAAATCACAAACGTCATTGATAAACTAATTGTGTATCCAGAAAATATGCAAAAGAATATTGAGCTAACACATGGACTAATATTCTCACAAGAGGTTCTTCTTGCACTCACAAAAAAAGGAATGAAAAGGGAAGAGGCATATGCAGCTGTACAGAATTATGCAATGGAAGTCTGGCGGACAAAAAATAATTTTAAGGAAATTTTAAAATCAGATTCAAACATAATGAAATACCTCAGCAGCAGCGAGCTTGACGAGCTGTTTGATTTGAAGAAAAGTATTCGTAATGTAAATTATATTTTTGAAAGAGTTGGTCTATCATAAATAACTCTGCGTACTTTGCGTCTCTGCGGTTTTATATTCACCGCTGAGACACGGAGATCGCGGAGAGTATACAAAAAAGCATTTAAATATTAGGATAAAAGTATGAAAAAATACCAAAACTTTATTAATGGCAAGTGGTGTGATGCCAAATCAGGAAAAACATTCGAGAACCGCAATCCTGCTAATTGGAGCGAGATTGTTGGAATATTTCCTAAATCAGGAAAGGAAGATGTTGAAGAAGCAATAAAAGCTGCACGAACAGCATTCGAAAAATGGCGGCTTGTACCAGCACCAAAACGAGGTGATATTCTGAAGACAGTCGGTGATATTATGTCGGCTCGTAAAGAAGAAATCGCTAAGCTCATGACACGTGAGATGGGAAAAGTATTGACTGAAACAAAAGGCGATGTTCAGGAAGGTATCGACACAGCGTATTATGCTGCATCCGAGGGGCGAAGGTTGTTTGGACATACAGTTCCATCTGAGCTGCCAAATAAATTCAACATGGCGATGCGTGTACCGATTGGTGTAGCAGGAATTATCACACCGTGGAATTTCCCGATGGCGATTCCCACATGGAAAATTTTCCCGGCACTACTTTGCGGCAACACAGTTGTCTTCAAGCCGGCATCCGATACGCCTGCAACAGCGACAGTTCTTGTTGAAATATTAGCTGAAGCTGGTGTGCCTGAAGGTGTTATCAATATTGTGCATGGCGGCGGAGGTGAGGTTGGAAATGCAATCGTTGGTCATCAGGAAGTTGATCTGGTTAGCTTTACAGGTTCGACCGAAATAGGAATAAAAATTTCCGAAATGGGAAGTAAAACCCTCAAGCGTGTTTCACTTGAGCTCGGTGGAAAGAATGCACAAATTGTTATGGATGATGCCGATTTGAACCTTGCGCTCGATGGTGTACTTTGGGGTGCATTTGGAACAACAGGGCAGCGATGCACTGCAACCAGCCGATTGATATTACATGAAAAAGTTTTTGATAAATTCATGTCGATCCTTGTTGACCGCACGAAAAAACTCCGGCTTGGAGATGGACTCCTTCCCACCACGGATGTTGGACCTTGTGTGAACGAAGGTCAGCGTCAAACCGATCATAGTTACGTTGAAATCGGCTTGAAGGAGGGTGCAAAACTCGCATGCGGCGGTGATATCGGAAAAGGCGGTGATCTCGATAAGGGCTGGTTCTATCAACCAACGATTTTTACTGAGGTAACTCCCAACATGAGAATTGCAAAAGAAGAGATTTTTGGTCCGGTTCTTTCAGTTATTAGAATTAAATCGTTGGAAGAAGCCATTAACGTTCTGAATGATACCATCTATGGTCTCTCATCATCAATTTATACAAAGAATGTAAATGATGCATTCAGAGCTATTCGTGATATCAAAGCCGGTATCACATACATCAACGCACCAACGATTGGAGCGGAAGCCCATATGCCATTTGGTGGTGTGAAGCAAACCGGTAATGGCCACTGCGAAGGCGGCTGGACAGTGTACGAGTTCTTCAGCGAGTGGAAAACCATATACATAGATTACAGCGGTGGATTGCAAAGAGCGCAGATAGATACTTAAGAGTAGTTGAGTAGATGAGTATCAATATTTTTCACCGCAGAGGTGCTGAGGGCGCAGAAATAATAATAAGAATATTTTCTCAGCGACTCTGCGGTTTTATTTTCCTGATGGGAGTTTTTGAGCTTTCCTAAATATTTCTTATATTTTCACATGCTAATCTTCCAGCAAATAGAAATATATTCGTTTAAACTTCAAATTCCACAAATTCTGGGAAGACCCTACATTATTTCTCTCTACGAGCACCAAGAGTTCTTCTAAGTCGGGTAGTTTTTCTCTCATTAATTCCCGTAACTTAGAACTTAAACTCTTAAAGGTGTATTATGAAATTAAATATTTTATCTAAGGACGTTGAGTCCACTATCGGCAAGCATATGCTTGTTGATGTCCTCGATTTTATCGTTGATCTTAGAAAAAGTGAAGGAGCATATATCTGGGATTCAAAATCTAATCGCAAGCTTCTTGATTTCTTCACATTTGTCGCATCCATGCCAATCGGTTTAAATCATCCGAAGATGGTGACGCCGGAATTCAAAGAGAAGATGGCATACGTTTCCATCAATAAACCCACTAACTCCGATGTGTATTGCGTTGAAATGGCAGAGTTCGTTGAGACATTTGCACGCGTCGCGATGCCCGATTATCTGCCGTATGTTTTTTTTGTTGAAGGCGGGGCGCTCGGTGTTGAGAATGCACTCAAAGCCGCATTCGATTGGAAGATGAGAAAAAATTTAGCAAAAGGTGTTTACAACGGATTGCAAGATGAATCGAAGATGAAGGTAATTCACTTTAAACAAGCTTTCCATGGTAGAACCGGTTATACGATGTCGCTTACTAATACCGATCCTACAAAGATTGATTATTACCCGAAGTTTCAGTGGCCCCGAATTGATAATCCCGTTATTAAATTCCCGCTCACTGAAGAGAATCTAAAGGCAATTCAGCAGGCAGAACAGAATTCTTTGAAGCAGATTAAGGATGCAATCAGTCAATACAAGAATGATATTGCTGCTTTGATCATCGAACCGATTCAGGGTGAAGGTGGCGACAATCATTTCAGAAAAGAATTCTTCGAAGCACTTCGAAAGATTACCGATGAGAATGAAATTATGCTGATACTTGATGAAGTACAAACAGGAATCGGGCTCTCAGGAAAAATGTGGGCGCATCAGCACTTCATTAAACCGGATATGATTGCATTTGGAAAGAAAACGCAAGTGTGCGGATTCATGTCGAGCAAGCGGATAGATGATGTAAAGGATAATGTTTTCAAAGTTGCAGGTCGGTTGAATTCAACCTGGGGCGGAAGTCTGGTGGACATGGTTCGCTCTCAGCGTTATCTTGAAATTATTGAGGAAGATAATCTCGTTGAGAACGCTCGTGTGGTTGGTTACTATTTACAGTCACGTCTGCAAGAGCTGCAGGTTGAATTTCCCATGATGGTGAACAATGCTCGTGGACTCGGACTCTTCTGTGCAATTGATTTAATCAATCCTGCAATTCGTAATGATGTAAGGAAGAAAGCTCTTGAAAAAGGACTTGTCATCCTTGGCAGCGGCGAGCGATCACTTCGTTTCCGTCCGCCGCTCACAATTCAGAAGCACGAGATTGATGAGGGAGTGAATATCCTTAAAGAATCGTTGAAAGAACTCAAGTATTAAATCAAATAATATCTTGAAATTAAAAGCCCTGACGTACGATCAGGGCTTTTAATTTAAATTTCCAGATGAAAGATTTGTTGTTATTTGAAAAAGATACCAAATTTCGTTATTATTAATTGTTTTTTAAACGTTTCCATACATGAAAATACCATATTTTAAAAAGATTATGCAAGAGGAGAACACTAACAATATTGCCAATAATGAAACTAATGAAGTCAAACAAGATATCCCAGCCCAACCTCCTGTGTTGAGTGAAGTTGATACGCTCGGCGCAAGAATTGTTGAACTTGAGAATACTGTTAGCCATTACAAAGACCAATTACTAAGGAAAGCTGCCGAATTTGATAATTATAAAAAACGCATTGAAAATGATTATGCTAATCTCGTCAAGTTTGCCAATGAAAATCTAATTGAAAAACTTCTTCCTGTGTTGGATGATTTCGAGCGATCGTTTAAAGCGGTTAAGTATTCAGTCGGTCAACCTGTGTCATCAGATACAGAAGATAATAGTTTTCAAAAAGGGATCGAAATGATTTATAATAAGTTCAAAAGAATTTTGGAATTGGAAGGTGTCAAACCGCTTGAAGTTCTTGGGCAGCCCTTTGATCCCCAGCTTCACGACGCTCTATTGCAAATTCAGAATAAAAATTATCCTCCTCATACAGTTTTAGAGGAAGTAGAAAAAGGTTACATGCTGCACGACAAAATTCTCCG
The DNA here is from genome assembly GCA_030019075.1 of Bacteroidota bacterium. Taxonomy (GTDB): domain Bacteria; phylum Bacteroidota; class Ignavibacteria; order UBA10030; family SZUA-254; genus JASEHD01. The sequence continues at coordinate 24,312 of JASEHD010000008.1, read as the reverse complement.
ACATGCCAAAGTGATTGTTTCAGCCGAGCAGATTGAAGAACCTCCGCAAACAGGTGTGGAATCAGAGGTTGGAGAATGATCATGGCAAAACGCGATTATTACGAAGTCCTTGGAGTTCCTCGAAATGCATCCGTAGATGAAATAAAAAAGTCTTATCGAAAAGCTGCAATGCAGTGGCATCCCGACAGGAATCCGGGAAATAAGGATGCAGAAGAAAAGTTCAAAGAAGCAGCGGAAGCGTATGAAGTTTTGAGTGATGAAAGTAAACGACAACGCTACAATCAATTTGGTCATGAAGGATTGCGACCGGGTGCAGATTTTCATACCTACACGAACTTCGATGACATATTCAGGCACTTCAGTGATATTTTTGGTGGTGGAATCGGTAGCAGCATTTTTGAAGATGTATTCACGGGCGGTAGAAGTCACTCACGCAGCCGAGCTCAAACGGGTGTTCACGGCTCTGATCAGAAAATTCGGTTGAAGTTGACTCTTGAAGAAATTGCAACTGGTGTTGAGAAAAAACTTAAAGTAAAAAGATATAAAACTTGTGATGTTTGCAGTGGGAGCGGCGCCAAGGCAGGGTCATTAAAAGCAACTTGTCCCGCGTGCGGTGGTAAAGGTGAAATACGACAAGTTGCTCGCTCGGTTTTCGGTCAATTTGTTAGTGTTACCATGTGCAATAATTGTGATGGAGAAGGACGAATAATTAAGGAACAATGCTCCAGTTGTGGTGGAGAAGGGAGAGTACATGGAGAAACTACAATTAAGGTAAATGTTCCCGCAGGAGTCTCCGAGGGAAATTACATTCCGCTTCATGGTCAGGGAAATGCCGGGCAACGCGGCGGTCCGCCTGGTGATTTGATTGTAATGGTTGAAGAAGAACCGCATAAAATTTTCACGCGTAATGGGGATGATATTATTCTTGATCTTCTCTTTAGCTATCCGCAAGCCGCATTAGGTGCTGAAATCGAAGTTCCAACGCTAACAGGACGTGCGAAATTGAAAATTGAATCGGGAACCCAATCAGGGAAAATTCTTCGGATGAGAGGAAAAGGAATTCCAAGTCTTCGCGGCGATTACCGCGGCGATCAACTTGTTCGTATAAATGTTTGGATACCCACTCATCTATCGAAAGAGGACAAGGAACTGCTCAGGTCACTTGGAAAAAGTGATAACATCCAACCCCACGAGGGTGATAAATCCGCTCATTCTGATAAGAGTTTCTTTGAGAAGATGAAAGATATTTTTTCATAGGTTATGAATCTCCTGACAAAATTTAACCACACTTTCGGATTGACACAAACGGAAAGTCGTTTTATTCTTTTCCTTCTGATTGCGTTCATCATTGGTATTGGATTAAAAACGTACAAAATATTCTTTCCTCAAAATAATCCCTATGATTACTCGGCGGTAGATTCAGTATTTTCAGTACGTTCCCAACTTCTGCTTTCAAGCGATTCAATGAAATCGTATTCCACAGTTGTTGATACAACTGATAAAAAATCTAAAAAGTCTGTTAAGTCAAAAGCTGATATTGCACCGAAGAGTATTAATGTTAATACCGCATCGAAAACAGAACTTATGAAACTTCCCGGTATCGGTGAAATAATGGCAGAACGAATAATTCGCTATCGAGAAGAGAATGGTCTTTTTAAATCCATCGAGGGAGTGATGCAAGTGAAAGGTATCGGGAAGAAGAAATTCGAGCGACTTGCGCCATATGTTACAGTGGGGAAGTAAATGAGTAAAGAGATCGTTGCGGGTATTAGCATTGAAAACGATCGTGCTGCGGTTGTTATCTTTAAAGTGAAAGAAAAAGGAACCAAGCTCCTTCATATTGAAGAATTTGCAAAAACAAACACAGACGAGTTATGGTATTTGGAGAAAATCTTACATCCTGTAAATCGGATATTCAAAAATATTACAAAAGTATCAGTTGCTTTTGATTCAGCTTCGGCGTTTCTTCACTTATTTCCCTTAGATGTCACACTCAGTCAGTCGGAACAAAATGAGCATATTCATTGGGAGCTTTCCAATTTTATTAAAGATTACAATGCTAAAGATTATATCAACGATCTTCATATCCTGAAGACCCACGCACGAGAGCAGATTGATGAAATTCTTGTTGTATCTGCGAAGCGATCAGTGATATTTAATATACAGGAATCTCTATCGACTAAAGGAATTGAGTTACACATCGCAGATACAAATTATTTTGGTGCAGAATGTTCCTTATTAAATGCTATCCCGGAAACAAAAGGGAAGACAATTGGTTTAGTGCATCTGACCTCAAATAGTTATGATGTCGGAATCATTTCTAACGCGCGATTGATTCAGTATAATTTTGGTATTGCACCATCTGCAGAAGTTATTGCGAGGAGATTACAGGAGATGACAAATGAGTCATCAATAACGGAAATCTATTGTTGCGGACCTGCTGGGTCGGTTGAATTTATTGAAACTTTAAAAAGCATAACGGGTATTGACACGCTGCTGTTCAATCCTTTCCAGAAAGTTAAAACATCACGATGCAAGACTTATGCTAAAATAGTCGGCTTAGAACATCGTTTTGCTGTATCAGCAGGAGTCGCATTATGGCGGCGATGATATGAGAATTATTACTGGAAAATTCAAAGGTAGAACACTTACGCCGATTCAGATTCAAGGTATACGGCCCGCAACTGATCGCGTTAAGAGTACAATATTTAATATGCTTCAGAATAGACTCAATCTAAAGGATGCCGATGTGTTGGATTTATTTGCCGGAAGCGGAAACCTGGGCTTTGAAGCATTGAGCCGCGGGGCTAAACAGGTAGTATTTGTTGATGACTCGAACGAAGTTTTAGATATCGTTGAAAAAAATGCCAAGCAATTAAATTGTCTCACCGATTGCAGTATCATACAAAGAGATGCTGAAGCGTACATTGAAAAGACGTACCAAACCTTCGATTTGATATTTGCCGACCCTCCGTATGCATACGAGAGAACTGCAGAGATTCCTCGATTAATCTTTGAGAGGGGATTACTTAAGTCAAATGGATATCTCATAATTGAACATTCGAAGCACACGAAGTTTATCGAATCGCAGTTGTACAGATTGGAAGTACAAAAAGCATTCGGCAACACACGCGTAAGTTTTTTAATCCATCCAATTGATAAAGGAGATGAAAAATGAAAATTGCAATATATCCCGGTACGTTCGATCCGATTACGTACGGGCATATTGACATCATCGAGCGGGCAGGAGAAATATTTGACAAAGTGATTGTGATGGTTGCACAAAATCCTGGAAAGCAGCCGCTCTTTTCTAACTCTGAAAGAGTGATGATGATTAAGAAAGTTGTGAGTAAATATAAAAACGTAGAGGTTGATAGTTATGATGGCTTGCTTGTAGAGTTTGCGAAGAGAAAAAAGGCAACTGCAATCGTCAGGGGCTTGCGGGCTATCTCTGATTTTGAATACGAATTCCAGATGGCTTTGATGAACCGTAAGCTCGAAGATAATATTACAACCGTTTTCCTGATGCCTCATGAAAAATACACGTATTTAAATTCAAGCCTTGTTCGCGAGATAGCCAGATTAGGCGGGGATGTAACTGAGTTTATACCACCGGTTGTTCGACAGATTCTTTCAAAGAAAATTAAAAGTTTAAGGAAATGATTTGTGAAGTCTCAATCTTTAAAAGTTCAGCAGATTGAAAAATCCAGAACTGCTATCCTGACCGGTTTAGCAAATCAGATGCAGCGCGAAGGTATTGATGTAATTGCTTTAACTGCCGGCGAGCCGGATTTTCCAACTCCAACACATGTCAAGCAAGCAGCAATCAAAGCAATAGAAGAAAATTTTACGCATTATACTGCGTTGGAAGGTATTCCGGAGCTTATTGACGCAATTGCTGAGAAATTCAAGAGTGATAATAATTTATACTTTGACCGTTCACAAATATTGGTCTCATGCGGTGCCAAGCAATCCATATTTAATACTCTCCAAGCTCTCTGTAATCCCGGTGATGAAGTAATTTTTCAAGCACCGCATTGGGTTACGTATCCTTCGATGGTCAAGCTGGTTGGTGCAACACCAAGGATCATTGAAGCGAACGAGGAGACGAGATTTAAAGTTACTGCTAAGCAATTGCGAAAGGCAATTAATACAAAAACGAAAGTGTTTTTGTTCAACTCACCCGCGAATCCAACTGGGACAGTTTATTCTCAAGGTGAGATTGAGGAGCTTGCTGAGGTGGTTAGGCAGACTGGAATCTATGTAATCTCTGATGAAGTATATGAGAAGATAATTTTTAACGACGTAAAACATTTCAGTATTGGAAGTATAAAACAGATTAAAGATCAAGTAATAACAGTAAACGGAGTTTCAAAAGCTTACGCGATGACTGGGTGGCGGATTGGTTATCTTGGCGCTACTGAAGAAATTGTGCGTGCAGCAGCCAAAGTCCAGGGACAAGTAACCTCGAATCCAAACTCAATCGCACAGCGTGCAGCAGTTACCGCACTGAATGGTTCTCAGGATGATGTTGGAATCATGGTAAATGAATTTAGGAAGCGGAGAGATTTTGTAGTGGAACAATTATCAAAAATATCAGGGTTAGAAGTAGTTCCACCTCAAGGTGCATTCTATGTATTCCCTTCTGTGAAGGTGTTTGTCGGAAACCGTGTAAATGGAAAACTCATGCGAGACGAAGAAGATATTTGTAGATTCTTGTTAGAGAATGAACATCTCGTGATTGTTCCCGGGGCACCGTTTGGAGGAAAAAAACATTTCCGTATGTCATTCGCTTGCTCCATGAAGGAATTGGAAGAAGGGATGAAACGGCTAAGGAGTGGATTTAAGAAGATTGCAGAGGGATATTAATTTTGCTTACTGAATTTCTCGTCGACATTTGTGCGAACTAAACGCAAGTCCATTGACGTTTAGTGCCACTAAACGCTAATCTACTTGCATTTGGTACGCCAGATAAGTCTTGGCGTGTCTTTGCGGTTTTTTACCAGCCCGATAGTCAACAACGTAGAGAGGAAGAAAAAGAGATGAGTGGATTGCTCGTACTGATTGATCATGAAGAGAATTATATGTAAATTACCTCTACGCTATGGCAAAACAGGAATATGAGAAGTATCTTGATAGCGACAACTACGTGTACGTATCATTCACAACTGAACGTGGGAGGGTTGCCCGCTTTGTCGTGAAGCTTCGCTGCCGGATTGGCAAAGAATGGTTCGAGGTTATACGGTACGATGGTGGACATGGTATTCCACATAAGGATATACTTCTTCCTGATGGAACAGCAGAGCGTAAGGTGTGGTATAAGTATCTGAATAACAATCAGGCGCTCGATTTCGCGCTGGATGAAGTTGAAGAACAACATGATTTTTTTCAATGGAGATATGAACGATGGCTAAAAACAAAAGACCGACGGTAAAACAGATTTCAGAGAAACTCAAGAGGTTTGGGTATCGTAAAGTTGATCAGAAAGAAAAACCTGAGACAACAGTTTCCCCGACGCGGTATACACAAAATGCCCACATTAAACTTGTAGCGAAGGACTCAACAACAGCGTACACTCGAAGAAGAAAGGGAAGTAAGAAAAGCCCGTAACGACACCAACCTTGTGAAGGTTCTAAACCATCGCAAGGATTGCTCATTCCCCTCAAGCTAAAGGACGAGTTGAGCGGGGGAATCAAACTCATCAGGATCGTCTTATTAAATCTTTAAGGATAGAAAATATATCAACTATTCAAGATGCCAATAAATATCTTCTCAAAAAATACACTGCTCATCACAATAAACTTTTTGCTAAATCCGACTCTTTACAAAACATACATCGTCCTGCAGATGGTATCGACCTTGATGCAATCTTCTGCTTCGAAAATGTAAGAACTGTTTATAACGACTATACCATCATGATCAACTCTCAGTGCATTCAACTGCTTAAATCTGATTCTCCTTTACCCCCACCTAAATCAAAAGTTATTGTCAGGCGATACTTAGATAACTCCATGCATATCCTTTGGAATAACAACGAACTCAAATATGAAATCTTTAACAATAAACCTAAGTCAAAACAAAGTGTCCGGAAAACCCGTAAACCTTCTCCCAAGCACCCTTGGAGGAATCTCAATCGGGGACTCTCTGGTAAACAACATAATTCACCTATGAAACTTGAACTCGTAACTTGATTTCGTTACATTAAACCTGACATTTCTATTGGACATTCTAACCTGACATTTCTACTGGCCTATAAAAGCACAAATTTCCTACCAGAGAATATTGCTCCAATCCGCCTGGTTTCGGGCAATTTTAGCCGCCGCCGCAACTGCCTTCTTTTCTTCGGCTGTCAATAAATCCGAAATAATGTTTTTGGGATTTGCCGGGTCGGTAACCGTATCTTCAAGAAATCCTTCCATCAAATACTCCATAACGTTCAGAAAATTTTTCTCCAACCTGTTTTTCTTCCTGTTGAAAAGAGCGTTAAGAACAGTCAACTCTAAATACAAAGTAGGGAACTTCAAACAGGTGAGGTTGCGCCAAATTTTTATCGCTTGAATTTCTTCGATCCGGTTTGACATCAAAATTAATTCTGTATGAGATTGAGTTTTGGTTTCAAGACAAGTGTTTGTTATGCTGCAGTACAAAACATCGTTTGTGCTTTTTGCGGTAATTGATCGCGATAGAAACAGTTCCACCGAGGTATTTAAAAACATGAGCCGGATCGAGTATTGCTTTCGCTGTGGAGCAAAATTATTTGACTGGAGATATGAAAATAAATTATCCGATAAATCTTTTATCGTTCCGCAGGTATGAACATTTAGAGAAACAAGCAAATCAATCTCGCTTGACCCAGTTACACTCGTTCCCTTAACATAAGAGCCGATGGGGCAGATGTTTTCTAAAACTTCACCCGCCCAGACACGAATAATCTGCGTGAGTTGCTGTGCGGCTTGATGAGCCTTCGTTTCAGCACCGACTGGAAGCTTATGCTTTGTTATAATGGATTGTATGTATTCGTTGGGCATAATCACGACCTTAAGTTCGTCCCACGTTTTTCAATTCCGTTCAAATGTTCTTCTTATTTATTTATTCTGGTTTTGAGTAATCCATTCCCGAAAAACGGATATTCTTGTCCAACATGAAATTTGGCAATAATAACCATGCTTGAGCAAAATATTTATATCCTTTGGAGAGCCAACACAAATTCCTATCAATTGTAATGTTTCATTTTGTTCTCTGAACAATCCTCCCCCACTATCACCGCCACCGGTAAAATACTCAAAAGGTAATGGGGCTGAATCGCCCATCTTATTACAATCTTCAAGTTTATCTGGTGAATCGAAATCAGTAAAAAGAAGTGCTGATTGCCCATTTACTATGTAACCGCCTATTGAATCAATAATATTCATCCCTGCCAATTTGATTCCATAGGAATCTACTAATTCAGGTCTATTAGCAGGCCCAGAAACTCCGAATCCAACACCGGTAACAGAGTCTCCTTTCTCGTTAAATTCTTTATTTAATAATGGAAATGATATGTTTTTAACAGGTTCGTTCAGTTCTATCAAGGCAATATCGTGAGTGTTCTCCGCCATGTATTTTTCATGAACAACAATCCTTTTTGAGGTGAACCTTTTATTATTAAATTCGAAAACAAACTTCTCAGTTCTTTTTTTATATTGACCGGTTACAATGTACGTCTTCATTTTTTTACCATCATAATCAATTGTGGTATCCTTAGTATTTTCACCGATAAAACAATGAGCTGCAGACAATACATACTGACTGTCGATTAGAACGCAACTTCCAACCTCAATTAAGTTATCATTTTCGTAATATAAAATTTTCCCAACACAGTCAAATTTAGATTCTCTTGCTAACTGCATATATTTTTCGATAGGAACATTATGTCTGTATATTCCTAAAGGTAAAATATTAATTATACCGATTAAAAAAGTATAGAGTATGAGTTTCATTTTATATCTCCTGATATATTTTTAGGATCGTCTATCATATTGTAGGTCGACTAGACTCGTCGACCTACAGTGCGAGACGATGCACTGCATCGTCTCTACGATAATATGTTTGAAACTTCCGATTTCTGAATAGTTTTGATCAGCGTAAGAAATCGGAAGTTTTACCCGGCTTTGCCTGGCCTGAATGGATAGTAATGGGGTTCCCACTGTGCCTTTTTAATGATCCGCTCAAGCTCGTCATCGTTTAACAGTCTTCCTAATCCTGCCTCACGCGCCTCTATCGCGACTGCTTTTGCAACGTGTAAGGAAACATTTCTTATATCGTTCAGGTTGGGTAACAACATACCCTGTTTACGTTCCTCTTCGGTTACCAGAGTACTCAAAGCCTTACTGGCTTTCAGGAACATGTTATTTGTAACCTTCGAAGATTTACTTACAAGCGCGCCTAAACCAACACCGGGGAATACAAACATGTTATTACATTGAGATGTGATAAATGTTTTTCCATTATACTCGAATTCCGGGAAAGGACTTACGGTTGCAACCATACCTCTGCCATTCGTTGCTATAGCAACTTCTTCTGGAGTGCATTCGGTTTTTGAGGTTGGATTCGATAAAGCAAATATTACAGGACGCTCATCATTATTTGCCATCTGCTTTAAAATCTCTTCGTTGAAGAGTCCTTTTGTAGCCGTTACACCTATCAGTACTGTGGCTTTTGTGTTTCTTATAACATCCATCAACGTTATAGTGTTTGGTTAATCTAATTTCCATTTTGCAACAGCCGAGTGTTTTTTTGCAAAAGGTTTTTGCGAGGCTTCCAGGTTTGGAGTATCTTCCATCAATAATCCGGGTACGTCGAAAGGAAAAATTTTACTACTCGCTTCTTTATCAGTCAGCCATTCTTCTTTTAGCATTGCAAGTATGTTGTCGCATATTCCCGAGCCGGCTTGTCCCATGCCTACAACAACAAAGCGTTGGTCGCTAAAGCGCTGTTTTTTAATTTTCATCGCCGTTGTCAAAGCTGCTAAAGACACGGCACCGGTTCCCTGAATATCGTCGTTGAAAGAAAGTATTCTGTCTCGATATCTTTCGAGTAACTTAAATGCTTTATGTTTTGCGAAATCTTCACACTGTAAAAGTGCATTCGGGAAATTTCGTTTAACACCTATTATAAATCGCTCGATGAAATCGAAATACTCAGGTCCACCTAATCTCTTATTGCGATAACCGAGATAAAGCGGGTCGTTTAATAGCCGCTCGTTGTTCGTTCCTACGTCAAGGCAAATTGGCAGACAGCAAGCCGGATGTAATCCGCCGGCGGCAACGTAGAGGTTGATTTTACCAACTGGAATACCCATGCCGTCTGATCCCAAATCGCCTAAACCAAGAATTCTTTCGCCGTCGGTTACTACTATCAAGTTTACATCCGGGAGTGACACATTATTTTGAAAAATGTTATCGATATTCGCGACGTTGTAGGGACTTATATAAATTCCACGGTATCTTTTCGTTATGTGGCTTAACCTTAAACAAGCTTGTCCTACTGTAGGAGTATAAACGATGGGCAGCATTTCGATGATGTGTTCGCACAGAAGACGATAAAAAAGGATTTCATTCCGGTCAAGCAATCCTTGAAGAAATATATATCGCTCGAGTTCGTCAGTTTTTCTTCTATACATAGCCAAACTTCTGTTCACTTGATTTTCAATATCCTAAATACCGTATCGTAAAAGTCCGACTAAGCCAAGATTCATTCTTTCTTCTAAAGTGAATGCAGATGCCTTGTTTAAAAGTGGGTCGTTTAATATTTGCCTTCCGCGAAGATAAACTTCAAAATATTCTTCTCCGGTTAAAGGGTCAATCTTTATTGTAAATGTTTTCATTACTCTATGCTCTACGCTCCCTGCTCATAGTTCTTACACCTTTGGTCCCGCTTTAATCACTTCTTGCGGACAACCAGCTTCGTACTTCTTGAAGTTCTCGATGAACCTACTCGCAAGTTGCTTGTATTTCGTCATGTGTGCTTCTTTGCTGTGCCATGATGATGCAGGATTAAGAACATTTTGCGGTATATCTCCGCAGGTTTCAGGAACTTCGAAACCAAAGAGTGGATCTTTTTTAAACTTAACCTTCAGCAATTCACCACTAAGTGCCGCGTTCAATAATTGCCGAGTGTACTTTATGCTTATGCGCTTGCCAACACCATACGGTCCACCAACCCAACCGGTGTTTACCAACCAGCAGTGAGCGCCATACTTCAGCATTTTCCGTTTTAGTAAGTCGGCATAAACGGCTGGATGATGTACCATGAATGGAGCGCCAAAGCACGCGCTGAATGTCAACTCCGGTTCTTTACCAAGTCCCATCTCTGTTCCTGCAACTTTTGTTGTGTAACCGGAAATGAACTGATACATCGCCTGATCTGGTGAAAGCTTCGCTATCGGCGGAAGTACTCCAAGACCGTCGCATGTTAATAGAATGATGTTCTTTGGATGCCCGCCTATTTTTTCGGGTACTGCGTTATCTATAAATTCGAGTGGATATGATGCGCGCGTGTTCTCTGTAATCGTTGCATCATCCAAATCAATTTTGCGAGTAATCGGATCGTAAACAACGTTCTCCAAAATTGTTCCGAACTTTTGTGTGCAGGCGTAAATCTGCGGCTCGGCAGTGGGGGAGAGGGCGATAACTTTCGCGTAACAACCACCTTCGAAATTGAAGATGCCTTCATCGCTCCAGCCATGCTCGTCGTCGCCGATTAGTCCGCGGTTCGGATCAGCCGACAGCGTTGTTTTACCAGTGCCCGATAATCCGAAGAAGAGCGCGGTGTCTTTTTCTTTTCCGATATTCGCAGAACAGTGCATCGGCATCACCCCATCCAACGGCAATAAGAAATTCATGACTGTGAAGATTGATTTTTTAATCTCGCCGCCGTATGCGGTGTTGCCAATAATGCCTATCTTCTGCTCGAAGTTTAAAAGTATAAACGTTTCAGTTGCAGTACCATCTATTTGCGGAAGTCCTTTGAAAGATGGTATCGAAATGATTGTGAAATCGGGAACGTGCCGTTTGTATTCTTCGGCTGTTTTGGGAAGAATAAACATGTTGCGAGCAAATGCACTGTGCCATGCTTTTTCTGTAATAATGCGAATTGGTAAACGGTATTCCTCATCAGCTCCTGCATAGCAATCCTGCACAAATATATCTCTACCTTGTAAGAATCCTTGCAAGCGGCTGTGGACTTCGTTGAACTTATCCTGATTGAAAGGTCGGTTGTATTCGCCCCACCACACTTTATCCTGCGTTGAAGGCTCCTTTACAACAAACTTATCATTTGCGGAGCGTCCGGTGTGTTTGCCTGTATGCGCGATTATCGGACCTAATTTGGAAATTCGCGCTTCACCGCGGAAAGTTATTTCTTCGTAAAGAGCTTCTGTCGGTAAATTCCAATAGACGGTATTTAAATTTGTGAGGCCATGGTTCTCAAGTCCGTAATCGCTTTTCAGAGCTTTGGCTTGATCTTGAGCAGGTGTTTTGATATTCAGTAAATTGTTCATAACCAATCCCTCACTAATTTACGTTCGCCAATAAATATTTCATTTGGTGAATTTGGATCGAGCGCCCACTTGATGCGTTCAATACCTTGCTTGATTTCTTTTATCGAGCCGCAGTAACTTAAACGCAGGTAACCTTCCATTCCGAATTCTTTTCCGGGAACTGTAACAACGAGCGCTTTCTTTAACAAGAATTTCGAAAGCTCAAGTGAGTTTTTGTTATACGCACTGAAATCAGGCAAACAGTAAAACGTTCCATCTGGCTTTGTTGTTTTGATTCCAGTAAACGAATGAAGCTCTTGCATCATCACATTTCGGTGATTTTCAATCATCAAACGTAATCCCTCGACAATACTTTGAATCCCCATCAGCGCTCCCTCGGCCGCCGCTTGAAGAATTACTGAAGTTGTTGTTGTGATTTGTCCCTGAACGTTTGTCATAATTTCAGTTAACGCTTTTGGCGCAACCGCCCAGCCGATTCTGAAGCCGGTCATACCGTAAAGTTTCGAGATACCATTCACAACTATGACTTTAGAATTTTCTAAAGTATTCCTTGTATACTTGTATGCAGAAATTGGTTTTCTACCATCAAATATCAATTTATGATAAATATCATCCATGATGCAGTAAATTCCTTTACGTTCACAGAATTCTACTATCTCCGCTGTAAATTCTTCTTTATACATTATCCCTGATGGATTGTTCGGACTATTAATGATTATCGCTTTAGTGTATGAGCTGACTTTTTGTTCGATGTCTTTCATTCGTGGATGGAACGAGCCGTCATCGGGTGTAACAATAACGGGAACTCCGTAACACATGCGCACCATTTCCGGGTAACTAACCCAGTATGGTGCAAGGATGATAACTTCTTCTTGAGGATTTAGCAAAGTGAAGAGAAGATTAAAAACAGATTGCTTTGCGCCGGCAGAGACGATAATATTTTCGGGCGCAACCATTTTATCGTAGTTTTCTTCAGTGTACCTGATGATTGCTTTTTTGAGTGAGGGAGTGCCGTCGGCGGGAGTGTATTTCACGTCGCCGGTATTGAGTTTTGCTGCGGAACTCAGGATGGCGTTAATTGGAGCTTTATTTTTTGGTTCACCCGCACCAAGGTGAATAACTGCTTCGCCTTTATCTTTCAGCAAACGAGCTTCCTCGTTAAGTTTCAGGGTCGGCGATTCAGCTATTGAACGTGCCAGTTGACTTACATTCATTTATTAATTGACCTCATCTTTCTTGATACTTAGGGAAAATAATAAGAACAATGTTACAAAATGATAATAACTGTTACATTTTACAAAAAATATTTTTGAAAACCAAAGAAGTTGTTTATCCATCAATATCTAAGTATATTTGTTAATTCTAAAATCTGAAATCCGAAATCCGAAATCAAAATATGCCAACTTATCATTATAAATGTAAATCATGTAAACACGAGTTTGAAGAATTACAAACAATGTCTGAAGACGCACTGGTCTTGTGTCCATCTTGCAAGAAGCATTCATAGGTAAAGATGATTGGAGGTGGGGGTAGTTTGATCTTTAAGGGAAGTGGTTTTTACATCACCGATTACAAAGGGAAATCATCGTCCCATCATAAAAAAGAAGAGAAAACCGATACAAAACCTAAATCTGAAACAAAGTCAGAATCCAAAGCGGAAACGAAATCGCATGACTCGTCGAAGCGATCAGGCGATTCTTCAAAAAAAGATTGAACCTTGCGAAGAGTTTACACTGAACACATTTACTTCGTTCAGTGTAAACTCCGTAAAGGATGTACCTTCGTAAGGTTATAGAGTGAATTTAATACCCAGTTCCAAAATCCCTCTTATACGCATCCAGCAATTTTTTACCCCATCCATCCAAAGCTGCCAATTTACCGAAGAAAAATCTCAGTACCGGCGGCTCTTCTATGAATTTAAGTCCGCCAACTAAGTTACGATTTTTTAACAGCCAAGAAAGTCGATCAACGACATATTCTATCTGCGACATGGTATAGACTCTTCGCGGCACTGCAAGCCGAGCTAATTCTAAATCGGCGTAAACTTCGTTTCCATCTTTGTCACGTTCCATCGATACTGTACCTCGTTCCATACTTCTCACACCGGAAGCGATATAAATAGCGGCTGACAACGCTCCTGCAATGTATTGTGACTGAGGAATATGAGGTAAGAATCGTTTAGCATCTATGTGACAAGCCAATCCGCCGGGCGGCGTAACGACCGGAATGTTTTGTTCGATACATCTTTCTGCAAAGTATTTGACGAACTCAGCAGAGCTGCCCGCTACGTTTATATCGGTCATTTCTCTGAGTCCAACCGCCATTGCTTCTATTTCCTTACTCGACATACCACCGTAAGTTAAGAAGCCCTCATATACTGGCAGCCATACTTTAAAATCTTCAAAATATTTTTTATTGTTTGTCGCAATGAAACCGCCGCGCACGCATGTGCTTTTCCTTCCTGAGAGATAGAAGATATCTGCATAGCTCATCAATTCCCAAATGATTTCTTGGATTGATTTATTTTCATATCCCTTTTCACGTTGCTTGATGAAATAAGCATTCTCCGAAATCAAACTCCCATCGAATACAAGCGGGATATTATTATCCGAAGCAAACTTTTTTACTTCTTTAAGATTTTCGATCGAGAATGGCTGACCGCCGATAAGATTTGTTGTTGCTTCCATTCTTATGAATGGAACTTTTTTCGATCCGTATTTCTGGATAATATCTTTGAACTTCTGTATGTCCAAATTTCCTTTGAATGGGAACGTGCTTTGAGTATTTAGAGCTTCATCGGTATAAATTTCGAGGACAGTTCCACCCGCCAGCTCGAAGTGAACTTTAGTTGTTGTGAAATGGTAGTTCATCGGTACAACATCCCCCGGCTTGACGAACACTTTTGCAAGGAGATGCTCGGCAGCTCTTCCCTGATGTACAGGCAAGAGATAATTAAACTTCAAAACATCTTTAACAGCATCAGCTAACTTGTAGTAGCTTTCGCCTCCTGCATAAGCATCGTCCGAGACCATCATAGCAGCAAGCTGATTGTCGCTCATTGCATTCGTTCCGCTATCTGTAAGCATATCAAGGAATATATCTCTTGTACGCAGTGAGAATGTATTATACCCGCCTTCTTCGATTGCCTTCAGCCGTTCATCGGCAGATAGGAGATTGGCTTTTTGCACTATCCGTACCTTGTGCATTTCAATAGGAATTTCTTTCCCGTTCGAAAGTTTTACTATCATAAAAGACCCCTTTTTGGTTTGTTAGTTTGAATTTATAATTATGTTATCTTAATTTTGATTTCTTTCTGATTCTTGATAATGTTTTTAGTGAGGTATTTTGTTATTTCAATTATAGATCACTTCTGGATTTCATAAATAAAATCCCGTCTCACACCAGAGCCAAAGAAACCGATAGCATTATTGAGATGAAATGACGGCTCATTTAATCTCATCTTATCCTGATACATCGTCCATACGTAATCGTAGAGATTATTATCCATTGCAGTAATTGTTATTTCATGAATACCATAATAATTATATAGCCAGGGATAAAGCGGTGTGGATGTTCCGAGTGTAAACGTCCATATGGTTGGCGCTTCCTTATTGTTATATTGATTATCTGGCAAAAGATCTTGATCTCGCTCGATTTTAGTTCTAACGAATTCGATGTTCGATACGAGAATTAAATATGCTGCGGCATGGTTTGATATAGTCCATCTTACGATGTTTGTATCGTATAGATAAGTTACAACACGATACTTAGGCGGTAAAACAGTGAATGTATCAGGAGTGATTGTGGCGCCGGTTATCTGTTTACCGCCGGGGTAATCAATCTCGAGATAATATTGTGTGGCTGGTCGGACTGTTGTTCTGGTCGGATCGTAATACGAGCCCGGTTTCCCTTTCGCAGGCAGCATGTATATTGTATCTCCAGCCACCGAAAATATTTTTACACTTGCATTTCCAATCCCGGCTTCTGCTTTATTATATTTTTGATCAACGGGCATTGTACGGTGGAGTTTTAATGTGTCTATGCTTTCATTTACGTAAAGGATGCATTCAACTATTGTGTCGGCTTTATAATCGAATGGATCATCTACTGAAGTGCATCCACTTATCAGGATTAGAATTGTGTTTAAGACCGTATTAAGGAGTTTTATATTTTTTATTTTATTCATTCTAAAATTTAAACGATAACTCAAGTGTTGGGACTATCGGCAGCAGACGAACATCTGTTATTTTAGGTTCCCCATCATCATCATAGTCGTAATTTCGGTACCAGACATTTCGATGGTTGTAGGTATTGTATACATTTAATGAAATCTTCCAATCACCATTCCACATTTTCCAAATTTTAGAAACGCTGACATCTAACCGATGGTATGGCTCTAAACGATGAGCATTCTTATCTCCACTCCGAAGATATGTATATGAACCTCCGCCAAAATCGATTTGATAAGTACCAGTTGGAACGGTATACGTTGTTCCACTCGTTATGACTAAAGTTGATCCTAAAGACCAATCGCTTCCTAAATTGTAGCTGCCAGTTACTGTAAGATAATGTGTGAAATCCCATTTCGCTGGGTACGTTTTATTATTGTTAATCCCGTCGAATGTTCGAACAGTTTTGCTCAATGTGTAGCCCACCCAGCCGGTCAAAGCGCCATAATATTTTTGTATAAACAATTCAATGCCGGTTGAATAACCACTTCCGATATAAAATATTTCCGAAAGATTTTTTGAATCCATTTGTGAAGTCAGGTTAAACTCCGTTAACTCTTTCATCGGTTTGTAATATGTTTCTAATTCGATTGAAAACGGCTCATCCCTAAAATGAATTCCCAAAACGTATTGCATAGCTTCCAAGGGTCTGATCGTTTCATCGATGAGAAACCATAAATCTGCAAACGATGCGCCCTCCCATGTAATAAGTGTAGTATATTGTGTGTAATATCCAAGAGAACCGATAATCGACCATCGGTCATCCATTCGATAGAGAGCTTGAAAACGGGGTTCAATGTAATTTCGACTTCCCAATGAATAGAAGTTATATCTCAATCCTGAAGTCAATGTCCAAAATACATTTGGTTTCCATTCGTCCTGAGCGTATCCGGCAAAATATTTCGAGTGAGCGTTCGCGTTGGTTATGAAACCGGTATTTTCGCCCACTTCGGTGTTGTACTTAACTTGATAATATGTTCCCCATAAACCAAATTTGACAATATGTTCACTGCTCGGATACCATTCGATGTCGGGTTTGATGGAATAATCACTGATTCCATTATCGAAGTGCATGTCGAAGCCGCTAAGACCAAATTTCGTCAATGATTTAAAGCTGCTTCCTGCAACGATCAGGTTGCTGTAAATCTGGTCTGAAAATAAATGGGTCCATTTTGCTGAAAGTGTTTTATTCCCCCAGCTAATGTTTAATGCTTGTCGGGCGACATTATTTTCTTTGATAGTGAAGTCTAAAACATCATCACCTGCATACATAGAAAGAGAGAATTTATCATTCTCGAATTCATCTATATTTATTTTTCCATTCAGATCATAAAAGTAATAGTTTGGAACATCTTTTAAATTCGCTGCCATTAAAATTAAATCCAGGTATGTTCGTCTCCCCGAGAGCATGAAACTTCCGTTACCCAATGGACCTTCCACTAATAGTTTCGAGCTTATAAGTGAAGTCGATCCTGAAGCGCTGAAACGATTCCGATTGCCTTCTTTGTTTGTTATATCGAGAACTGCCGAGAGTCTGCCGCCGTATTCAGCCGGAAATCCGCCTTTGATGAGTTTCACGTTTTTAATCGCATCGCTGTTGAATGTACTAAAGAATCCGAAGAAGTGAGATGGATTATAGACGGTAATGCCGTCCAACAAAATTAAATTTTGGTCGGGCGATCCACCGCGGATGTACAAACCCGTACTTATTTCACTCGATGCTTGAACTCCCGGTAATAACTGAAGCGTACGAAGCAAATCTGTTTCTCCGACAGCGGGCAGTTTTTGGAGATCTGCGACTGGAAGTGAAATTGTTGAGATCGTTTTATCTTTATCTTTAATAATATTTTCTTCGATGACGACCTCCCCAAGTACCGTAGCGGCTTCGCGTAATCGTAATTTTACACTCGTGAACTTGCCGGGTCTTACTTCGATTGTCGAATCAATGGTTCCATATCCGACCATTGATGCTCGTAAAATCACAGTACCAACTTGTATATCGGGTACGACAAAGTATCCGCTTTTATTCGTTACAGTTCCCCTGCTTGTTCCCATGATGAGTACGTTTGCCGATATCAACGGTTCTTTTGTTTGAAGATCGAGTATGTAACCAGAGATCCCGCCTTTTATCGAAGAGGAAATATCGGATTGTGAATGTAAAGGAATCGTGATGAACAGATATAATAACATCACAAATATATACTGTTTTTTACTAATAAGATTTGTTTTAAACATCGATATAACATACGAATATCGGATTTAGGATGCAAGATTTAAGAGTCAGACTTCCGATTTTTGACTGCGACATTTCACAAGTAAAAATCGGAAGTCTAAGCAAAGAATGAAAAGAATAATATTTGATATTCAATAAGTAGTGTGTACAAGCTACGCATTTCTTTTGCGAACTTGTCAAACGACAAATTTCTCGTGAGCAAAAGCATTGAGCGACCACAATAATTCTCTATCAACAAAGGGAGCGACGTTGTTACCGCTGTTGTGCGCCGTGCGCAAGTTTGATTCATATTCTCTTGTAATGTGATTTTGTTGCCATCATTATTTTAAACCGATCAATAATTCCGTTGATAGGAACTCCACTACAATTGTGATTCTTCTATTTTTTGGTTCGATTTCGGAGTCGTGACCTGGCAAAGGATACTTCGAGCCGTATGCAATTGGTATGGTTTCAACATCCAACCGTTCTGAGGTGAATTGACTGTTTATCAGGCTCATTACGTTGTAGGCTCGTTGATATGACAACGGAAAATTGATGGTATCTCCTCCGATGGGATCTGTATGACCGCCAACCTTAATTCTCATCGCAGTTTTGAAGGATGGATTGCTCTTGTAGAATCCGACTAAGACTCTAGAAATTTCGATGATCTTATTCTCACCCTCACCGCTAAGTTTGGAAGACTTCAGGGCGAAAATAAGACTATCAGCGAGCGTAATTCGCATACCTCCCATTTTTGGATCTGGAACAGGTGCAGCCTGAAGATCAAATAGTTTCTCTTTCGCCGTTTGCCAGCTTTTTACTAAGCCCTCTTGTTGTTCGTTGATTGCCCTTTCTCGATTTGCAGCAGCAACGAAGAGAATTAGAAATATTACCGCTAAGCCCGTGAGAGTTTCGATATAGGCAAACCAAAAACCAGATGTCTGATTCTCTCCATTCATGAGCTTAACTAAGTTCGGGAAAAGAGAGCCTTTACCTTTTGTAGGAAGGTTCTTCGAATCGTGAGTCTATTCGGATTAGCTACCGGATTCCCGAGGGTTGGTACCTTTCGGGCCTGTCCGTCTTTGGAAATCTTGTCCAGCGAGATGTTGATCTCCTTAAGATATTTTGTGACATCCTTCTGAAAGTCGATAGGTGGGCTCGGTGAGTTTAATATCTCTTCCAGCTTGTTTTTGATTTCGGACAATTTGGAGTCAAAAATCTCTTTGAGGGGGTTCAAGCCTAACCTGAATTGCTCAACTGTGTTTGTGAAAGCCGGAACTGTGTCACCGAATTTTTTCATTTCGTCTTTTAGGCTGCTAAACTCTAGCCGATCCTGTTCAACCCAATTGACAAGTTTGTTAATATTATTTGTGTTGGAGTCTAAACTCTTTACCAGATCTGAAACGGTTTCTGAAATCGTTGCTAGTTTTTGAAGCCGATCCTCAGTTTGTAACAGAGTTTGCGAGAGGCTGGATAAGGCAGCAGAAGACTCTTTCCATTGTTTGGCAGACTCTGTGAAAATAGAATTCAAGCCCGCGATGCTTTTTGAACCAGTCTCCAAGGCATCAAAGTTAGATTTGAATTTAGACGTGAGTTCGGATGTCTTGTTATCAATCTTCTCTATGAAGTTGTTAGTCTTTTCGGAAAACTTGGTTATAAGGCTATCAGTTTGATTTGACAATTTCTCGAATTCAGTGTTTATCAACTCTAGCCGATTCAAAAGCAGTTTCAGGGGCTTAAGTAACCTCTTATATGCATCTTCGACTGTTCTTGGTTCGGGTGGCTCATGTGTCGATTCAAAAACCAGAAAAGCCTTTAGTAAGTCATTCTCAACAGCGTATTGTGCTGTCTGTATTCTATTGAAGAGCACCATGCCATATGCATAAACTGCGATTCCAACCGCCCCTCCAATAAATACAGGGAAGAGATTGGAGAAGTTCTGGCTTAGAATGTCCACGTTTGTTCCAAACGGGATTGTGGATATTTTAAGCACTGTTAGAAACATCCCTGTGAATGTAAAGAAAAGTCCAACCGCTGGACCCATGTTAGCGAGGTGCCTGATTCTTTCATTAGGTGAAATGAAATTTTTTCTCAAAACGATTCTGATGCTCTCTGTTGACCGCTGGGTCCCCATTAGATCGATCAGTTCGGTGACCATCACATTATCATGGACTGTTCCGCTAGCATCATTAATGGCTTTCTGTAATAGGGATTGGAAGTGTTGAGAAGAAAGAAGAGAATTACGAGCCTTGTCATACTGTCTCGAGATTGACGTTGCGATCGTAACCTCAATTATTAGTGCGACAATAGCAAGATGCACGCCCGGCTCGGTTAGGATTTGTTGGTCTATAGGCATACTATACCTGTCTTATTTTCCCCTTTGCTTTGAAGTATCCCTTGCCTTCGCTTTCGTCCCAGTCGATGAGTGCACTTTCTGATAACTCATAGCGTTGCGGATCGGGGACCTTGGTGATCTCGAAGAATTTAGTTAGAAGAACTTCGTATTCCTGGCTAGGGCGCTTGGCTAGGATATTTTCCTCAACGTACAATCGCCAATTGCCACCTTGTTTTGCGATATAAAAGTATTCTGGAATCGTATCTCGTGAAAAGGTTTGTCTTGATGCAAATTCACCGATATACTTGACGTGTACGATTTGAGATTCCTCTTGTGGTTTTAGTTCTTCGAAAGTGTTTGACCGGGAAAGGGAGAGCTCATTAGATAGAGTAACTAATCTACTTGGAAAGTTCTCTCGGTGGCCCGGCCGTGCCGATTCCGCAATTTTGTCGTTGATACTGTAAACTGCTTCCTTGATTCGCTTGATATCCGAGTCAAGGTTCCTTAAAGTCTCACGAAGTTGAGGAAGGAATCGCGATGCTTCGAAGTTGAACTTCTTATCACAGCCAAGAATATTCTTCAGGTATGTCAATTCGCCAGACAACTTATGGAATTTCCCTCTTATCAAGATAAAGATGAGAAAGCTGAGTAGAAGAATTATTAGGGTGGTCAAGCCAATTGAGACGTAATATAGAATTCGAAGATCATCCTGAGAGGATCTTATTTGATCCGACATTCTCTCAATGTTTTTGTCCTGTTGTTGAAGAGAGTAATGAAGCGATTGAAAATTGTCTTTGATACTAGTTTCTGACGATGTGGGTTGATTCTCATCAGGGATAGCAATCTTTTTGTCCTCGCGCGTTGCGCCTTGTTTTTGGGACTTCGATTTCCTTTCTCCGACTTGATTTGCCTGCAAACAATCTGTGATAAGCCACAAACAAAGACAGCAGAGCAATATTTTCCGGAATTTTGACATAGACTTCACCGTTTGTATTGACACTTCATATATGCTTTTAGTGCTTCGAGGAACAAGGGGCTCGCCAGTTCTTCATTTCCTCTTTTTTCAAGAGCGCTAAAGAGGCTAGTTCTCATATCCCTATTGAATTCTTCAGGAAGAGAATTCAATTGCCAATTTTTAAAATATGCGGGTGCTATCGTCTTGTATTTCTTAATGAATTCAACGAAGCCCTTGAAATCTATGTCGGACTCTTTGAAATCTGTTGCCTTTACTTCTGGATTCCATTCGTGAGACTGGTACTGATTACCTTCCCAGGTAACATCAAGTCCAAACATTTTTCTTGTTGTATCTTTCCCTGCAGCGTAGTCTCCAAGTTTGTTCGAGACCAATCCATAGACAACTTCGAGTTTTGGGTTAGGCGAGAACGTAAACAAGGTATCGTAATTTCCAGAAATATTATGTCCAGCTTTTAGCATTTCTCGGAAAAGACCGATCCAGTCGACAAGGGCCGGAGTATGTTCCGACAGATTGTCACCGAACGTGATTATCTCCAAGAAGCGTATTCCGTTTCCTGCAAAGGCAAGGTGCCTTAAAGGTTCAACAAGATTTTCTCTTTTCAAATGCATCCCCACATAGTAAGAGATGCCTGCATAAAACAAACCAATGGTTTGAAGAGTATTCATACTCTCAGGCCTGGACTGAAAATTCTCCATCTTGCCATTCCAGTTCTTATGAATCTGTGGCCATCTTCTCATTGCAATGTCATATGCATAAGGTTCGGGGTTGGCGATACCGATGAAATGTAGGAGATCATCAAGAACTGCAACTAGATCACTCCCAGCAAACTTCACACTATCTTCCCACTGGATATTTCTGTCGTACCAGCGCGAGATATCTGATGTACCACCTCCGATATCCACAACTACGGCATGTCCCATGGTATTAAAATTTGTGTCTTCTAAGAAGTAAACAGCCGAAGCTTGTGCTTCTGTGATTCCATCACCAATTTTTTCTATCACCATGATTCAATTCTCCTTTATTGTTGCGTCAAACGTAAGTCACTTAAAATGCTTGTCCAAAAGCTTTTTAGATTCTGGTACTGCGTTGGTGAGAATGCTTTCGGAAAGGACCAGCGAATCTTTAAGTTCTCAAATCCGATTGCTTCTGCTTCTGCAACAGCCATCATTAGCAATTGTTTGAGAAAAAGCGTGCGATAAATGCTGATGTTAGCTGGGGCCCCCCATTTCAAATTTTCAATGATTGGGTTAAGGCGGGTTTCTTCTGCGTAGTGAAGAAACGGAATCGTTCCGTCTTCGATAAACTTCAACGCATCTAGATTGATCTGGCCATTCGAAACATCCATCCATTGAGTCTGAAATGGCTGCCAAGGTATTCGCTTTTCCCAATCTTCTTTCCTAGTAGGCTTAGCATCCGTCAAGCCGGGCGGAAGAAAGTTGTATAACATGCCAACGAGAGATTGTTGATCGGCTACGAGAATAGGCTTTGCCTTCTGGAAGTTCATGATTGAACGCGTGCCATCCTTACTGTACGCAATGGAAGTGTGGCTCGTTCCGAAATCAAAGCCTATAGTGATATTACCTTGTTTGTTAGTCGGCCTTCTTTCATAGAACTCAAGAAAACCACCGAATAAATTACCCTTGTATTTGCCCAGGACGCGGATGTACCGAGGAAACATTTTTGACAACTTGTAAATCCTAAAGTTCTGTCCTATGTGGTGTGCGGGACCACTGCAAGTGATTTGGCTGCCTGATTCATCAAAGAATTCCAGTTTTTCCAGCTTCTCGATCCCGACAACATCATACTCCACGACGTAGTTGTCAACAAAGTTTGATTGGAATGGAGGCCATATCGCCAAACTTCTTGTGTCGCCGACGAACTGTGTATTCAGGCTTACCTTACGTTTTTCATTCCACTGGATGTCAGCTCGGGCATTTTGATTGCCTATGTTCATCTTGCCAAGGATCTTTAAATCTTTCAGCTTTAGATGAAATTGCTGTAGGTATCCCGGTTTGAAAGGATAAAGAAAACCTTTCTCCATAGAATGAATTCCTTCAGACAGAGAGCTCTCAACTTTGTTCTGATTGATCCAACAGGGTTCTAAGAGTGAATCCAGTATTACCCATCTATA
Organism: Bacteroidota bacterium; assembly: GCA_030019075.1. Classification (GTDB taxonomy): domain Bacteria; phylum Bacteroidota; class Ignavibacteria; order UBA10030; family SZUA-254; genus JASEHD01. Next base: position 890 of record JASEHD010000008.1, on the reverse strand, counting down.
TGCACCTGAATTCATCGGTAGTTCTACATCGCTCTTCTTTCTCTTTATCTCATCAATGAATCCAGGCGGATTAGCCTGATTGAGAAAGATTTGACGATCTCTGGTTAGGCTGTCTTCGTCGAATACGAACGATCTGGACAAATCATCATAGAATTCACTCTTCCTGTCCATTGGTGGGAGTCTCTTAAGCCAGCTTTCGGGGGACGCAGGTTGAGCTTGGAATTCTATTGATGGAGGGACTGTTTTTAAGATCTGCACAAGGGAGGCATGTTGCCAAAACGTATTGAACGCGTCTTCGGTGAAATCCGGTTTCTTTGCTTGATGGGCTTGGTGTAGGAATGAAGTCAATGCTTCGTTAGCAAGCAGGTTGTTTTTCTCTTCTTTTGCAACATATTGCTGGGAAGTCCACGCTAAACTGGTTTTTGACAAACCTCCTAAGATTTCTCCGGTTGCGGTGTTACTAAAGAAGTAGATGCTGTCGCCGTACCTTATGAAATCTGGAGCCATTGCCCAAAGCTTGTAAAAAGGGTCGCCTTCGCTCGGTCTATTTAATTCTCGCAATTCAGCAGAGCCGTATAGGGTATAGTCAGAAAGCAAATTGAGTAATTGCACGATGAGCGGTTCCGCTAGTGGGTGGCTATTATCGCTAAGCACAAAGTTGAACAGATAAGCAGCTGCCCAAGGATTAGGGATGCTATATATTGGTGAATGTCCGTCAGGTGAACTAATGGATTTGTCCACCTTCTCTCCCCAATACCCTAAGTCAATTGCACCAACTTTGATGTCTGTTAAGAAATCTTCGTAACCAGTTGGTACCCAGCCTTTTTTACCTTCCTCGATTTTATGTCCTGGTCTTAAGTGGAGGCCCATTTTATACTCCTTATATTATG
>JASEHD010000089.1 GCA_030019075.1 Bacteroidota bacterium | reverse complement strand
ATATCTAAAAAGTTTTTACATTCTTTTCCATTGGTAGTGTTATTGTTTTCCATTCAAACAAATATTAATGCACAAATCGAAGATTATATTAACGGAAATAAATTTATTAAATCAGAAGGCAAGTGGTATGCGGCAGATGGGGATGATAGATTTCTTGTTGATGAATCAGTGATTACAGTAAAGTGGAAAAAAGATATTTTAAAAGATGTCATTGATGATTTTAATAAAAAGCATGGATTAACAATAATCCGGGAGAATATACTTGGTTATATTGATCTCAGGGTAGAATCTGATGAGGATATATTGCAGATTGTAAAAAATTATATTAAAAGCGGACTTGTTGAAATCGCTGAACCAAATACGTTTGGTAGGTTTGGAAGCATTCCAGGAATGAGTCCCAACGATACACATTTTAACAAACAATGGTACTTACATCACAATTGGGGTTATGACATAAATGCACCTGAAGCGTGGGATATAACAACCGGCAATACATCAGTTATTGTAGGTATTTTAGATAGCGGAACAGACTATCTTCATGAAGACCTTGGAATGGGTACGGATGGTTATCAGAATATTTGGTTAAATAGTGGAGATCCATGGACTGATCCAAATAATCCAATATCTGGTGATGGTCTAGATAACGATGGTAATGGTTACATAGATGATTATAAGGGATGGAATTTTCGTTTGAATAATAATGATCCTCGTGGTGATAATATTCATGGTACAGTAGTTGGAGGGATTATTGCAGTAAAAAACAATAATGGTAAGGGGATTTCGGGAGTTGCAGGAGGTTGGGGTAGCCCTGGTGTAAAATTACTGATTACAAGGATAGGTACGGGCACGGTCATAGATCCTTTACCTGCATATACTATAGATGATGCAATTTTATATGCTGTCAATAATGGTGCAAGAGTAATTAATATGAGTTTTGGAACTTGGTGGAATCATTCTGCTATTAATGCGGCAATCGAGTATGCGCATGAGAATGGTTGTGTACTAATTGCATGCACAGGTAATGGTGGATGTGATTATTATTGTCCTTGTCAAATTTGGTATCCAGCCCGACACCAAAAAGTTATTGCGGTAAGTGGAACTAGAAAAGATGGTGGTGCATATTCAGCAAATTGTCTAACACGTGATCCAGCCTGGGGTGATTCAATAGTCAATATTTCAGCACCTGCGGGGGCTACAATTGCACTACCACCACTGTCCGCAAATGGTGACCCCCAGGATTATGGAATGTTTAGTATCTTACCTAATAATCAATACGGTTATATAAGAGAAGGAACATCCCTTGCTGCACCACAAGTAGCTGGTGCCGCCGCACTGCTTTTATCTGTTAGACCCTCTTTAACGCCACAAAATGTAAAATGTATACTCGAAACCACGGCTGATGATATAGGAAAACCGGGTTATGATTCAATATTTGGGTGGGGACGACTCAACATTCATCGAGCTCTTCAAGCTGTAATATTGAAATTGCAATCACCAGCAAATAATTCAATTGTAACTCCATCACCGACATTAAGTTGGAAACAATTATATGGTGCTCCATCATATCGAGTTCAAGTGGCAGCAAACATAAATTTTATCAATCCTGTATATGACTGGTCTGGTATAACATCAAACTCTGTTGTAATTCCAAACTTATCCCCGAATACTAACTATTTTTGGCGTGTTATAGGTGGTAGCTCTCTTTGCAATGTTGCACCATTGTGGTCTGATACGTGGGGATTTACAACTACTGGGGAAATACCACTGCCAGAGCTTGAATTGCAAAAATTGGCACATCAAACAAAAGAAAAACCGACAATATTTTCACTTTCAGAAAATTTTCCCGATCCATTTAATCCGATAACAAAGATTAAATATTCTTTGCCAGAAGATGTAAATGTAACTTTAAAAGTGTATGATATCTTAGGGCGAGAGATTGCAACAATCGTTGATGAACAGAAATCAGCGGGATGGCATGAAGTTGAATTTTCCACTGAAGACAGATTAGCAAGCGGCGTTTATATATATAAAATTCAAGCAGGTAAGTTTTTAGCTGTTAATAAAATGATATTAACAAAATGAAATAGGAGATTATAACGATGAGAACATTATTATTTCTATTTGCGTTTATGATTTATTTTAATAATTATTCAACTTCTCAAGCCATCCCGTTTGGTTTGGATGGGAAGGAAGTCCATAGCATCAGTTTTTTCAAAGATAAGCTTTATGCCGGCACAAGAGATTATGGAGTTTTTCGCCGCGCTTTATCTGACACTTGTTGGACATCATTAGGTTTGGAGGTAGAATATATTTTCTCGGTATATCCACATCCTGTTGATTCTTATGGTTTTTATATTACTGTAGGTGTTCGTGGTCGTTGGCCTAATTCTCGTAATATATATGGTTTATCTGAACACGGCTGGATTGCTGCCGATAGCGGCATAGCCGCTCTTTGCGAAGTTAGCGCCATTAAGGGAATATGGACTCCCTCGGGTGAACATATCACTTTTGCAGCTGGGTCTTGTGGTGTTTATAAACGATCTAATTTCGTTTGGAAGACGATTAATGACTGGGGCGACATTTGGGCAATGGACATTTCACCAATCGGAACTATCTGGGTTGGTGGAAACACAATGTGGGAAACTCCATTTTTTGCAAAATCGACTGATCAAGGTAACACATGGATGGGTGTTGACGATACTTGTTATTGGATTCACAATAAATGTAAACCTCTTGGTTTTTTCCTTTCTTTTGCTTTTCATACGGCTAATTCAAATATTGTTTATGTAGGAACGGGCTCCCCAGGATTTTTGGTATGGAAAACTACAAATGGCGGGTATTCATGGGATTCTGTTTTAAGTAGTAGATCTGGAGATTGTAACTTTAAGTCATTAGAAATAAATCCATATATTCCAGAACAACTTTTTGCTGGCACAGATTGCGGTGATTCTGCATTATTATATGAGACAACTGATGCTGGCTTAACATGGCATGAGATTGAACTGCCTGAGGGTGTAAAAGGTATACTGGATATGGAACTTACTTTCACAGACTCACTCGAATTGTACATTGCAACAAGAGGTACTGGTGTTTACCGGCTAACACAGCCATCATCTATCGCAGGGCGATTACTAAATGTTAACTCGGGCTGGAATATGGTTTCAATACCAAGCAAGCTTAAAGATTTTAGAAAGACCTCCAATTTCCCAACCTCAAAATCATCTGCTTTCACTTATAACGGCACATACACACCTGAAGATATTCTGCAAATTGGTAAAGGATATTGGCTAAAATTTTCAAGTGAAGATAAATTTTATCTCATTGGTGAAAAGATTGTTTTGGATACATTTGATGTAAACGCTGGCTGGAACATGATTGGCTCTATATCTTATCCCGTCGTTGTGTCAGCAATTGCAAGTGAACCACCGGGAATGATCACAACGAACTTTTTCACATACAAGAATGACCAATATGTTATTGGCGATACAATAAAGCCGGGAATTGCTTACTGGGTAAAGACAAATCAAAGCGGTAAACTAATTCTTGATACGGCAGCGACGCAGAGCTACAAGCTTTCAAAGAACACTACAATAAAAATAATTCCTGATAGTGAAATGCCACCTGCACCACCTAATGCGGAAATCTACAATCCACAATCTAAAATCCCTATTAAATTTGTACTCAAGCAAAGTTATCCCAATCCTTTCAATCCAATCGCAGTGATCGAATATGAACTTCCTGAAGAAAGTCATGTAACTTTAAAAATCTACACTATTCTTGGAGAAGAAGTGATAACACTTGTCGATGAGATTCAAGATGCTGGATTCAAGTCAGTAAAATGGGATGCTTCCGCTATAAGCGGAGAACTACCAAGTGGTGTATATCTCTATCGGCTAACCGCTGGTAACTCTTCGTCAAGTGGCGCTGAGCGCCATGGCGCCAAAGGCGCTCACTCAGGACAGTGGTTTATGGATGTTAAGAAAATGATAATATCAAAATAAGAGGAGACAAAAGTCATGAAAACAACTATTTTAATTATCGCAGCAGCATTTATTTTAAATATTAATTCATATACTCAAATAACTTTTTTTGGTTTAGAGGGGAAAGTTGTCAATAGCATCAGATTTCATGATGGAATCTTGTACGCAGGAACAAAGGATTATGGTGTCTTTCTACGAACACGAAACGGTATAGAGTGGACAAATTTAGGATTAGAGTTAAAACATATTTTGTCGATATACTCACTCCCAGAAAATACTTCTGGCTTTTCCCTATTAGCTGGCGTTTATGCTGACCAAAGTGATGGAGATTCGATAGTGATTTATAGGTTATCGGAAAATCGTTGGTTTTCCGCAGATAGTGGCATTGATCACCGAAATACCATAGCAATTAGTAAGATTGACGGAATTATTACACAAACAGGGGAGCATATAGTTTATGCAGCAGGTGAATGTTGTGTTTATAAGCTATTAAGCAAAACCTGGAGGAGAATTTTTGAGTGTCCTTATTCCACTGGTCTGGGTATTTCACCAAATGGTAAAATCTATATTGGTGGAATATCAGGTTTTGAACAAATATTTTTTGCTAAGTCTACAGATCAAGGAAACACCTGGAGTGGATTTCTTGACCTTGAAGGTAAACTTGGTCTTCTTTTTTCATTTGCTTTCCATCCTATTGATTCAAATATTATTTATGGCGGGAACAGTTGGGGAAGGGTTATGAGATCAACAAATGATGGCCAGATGTGGGATGTTCTGCTCTTACTCGAGCAATTTTGTACCTTTCGGGCATTAGAAATAAATCCATATATTCCAGAACAACTTTTTGCTGGCACAGATTGCGGTGATTCTGCATTATTATATGAGACAACTGATGCTGGCTTAACATGGCATGAGATTGAACTGCCTGAGGGTGTAAAAGGTATACTGGATATGGAACTTACTTTCACAGACTCACTCGAATTGTACATTGCAACAAGAGGTACTGGTGTTTACCGGCTAACACAGCCATCATCTATCGCAGGGCGATTACTAAATGTTAACTCGGGCTGGAATATGGTTTCAATACCAAGCAAGCTTAAAGATTTTAGAAAGACCTCCAATTTCCCAACCTCAAAATCATCTGCTTTCACTTATAACGGCACATACACACCTGAAGATATTCTGCAAATTGGTAAAGGATATTGGCTAAAATTTTCAAGTGAAGATAAATTTTATCTCATTGGTGAAAAGATTGTTTTGGATACATTTGATGTAAACGCTGGCTGGAACATGATTGGCTCTATATCTTATCCCGTCGTTGTGTCAGCAATTGCAAGTGAACCACCGGGAATGATCACAACGAACTTTTTCACATACAAGAATGACCAATATGTTATTGGCGATACAATAAAGCCGGGAATTGCTTACTGGGTAAAGACAAATCAAAGCGGTAAACTAATTCTTGATACGGCAGCGACGCAGAGCTACAAGCTTTCAAAGAACACTACAATAAAAATAATTCCTGATAGTGAAATGCCACCTGCACCACCTAATGCGGAAATCTACAATCCACAATCTAAAATCCCTATTAAATTTGTACTCAAGCAAAGTTATCCCAATCCTTTCAATCCAATCGCAGTGATCGAATATGAACTTCCTGAAGAAAGTCATGTAACTTTAAAAATCTACACTATTCTTGGAGAAGAAGTGATAACACTTGTCGATGAGATTCAAGATGCTGGATTCAAGTCAGTAAAATGGGATGCTTCCGCTATAAGCGGAGAACTACCAAGTGGTGTATATCTCTATCGGCTAACCGCTGGTAACTCTTCGTCAAGTGGCGCTGAGCGCCATGGCACCAAAGGCGCTCACTCAGGGCGTTGGTTTACAGATGTTAAAAAGATGATAGTTATTCGTTGATTCCGCATCAGGTGAATAAATGGAGACCATCTTGAAGATGGTCTCCATTTTTCATGTTCCTCTCCCAGTTCGACACTTAATAGAAATTTCTCCGTCTATCAATCTTCCGCAAGTCAAATTTTCATTCTTTGCTTTTCACTCACATTTTGGCGATATTGAAACACTTTTAAAGTAAAAAAAATATCCGAAGGAGATTCCAATGACCATAATTACAGATGTATTTGCAAGAGAAATTCTCGATTCACGGGGAAACCCGACTATTGAAGTTGATGTATTATTAGAATCAGGGATCATTGGCAGAGCCGCTGTCCCAAGCGGTGCTTCAACAGGTGAGAAGGAAGCTGTTGAATTGCGGGACGAGGACCTGCCCGCCAATCAAGTACCCGGGGGACAGGCGGGTAAAAAACGCTACAACGGCAAAGGTGTATTAAAAGCGGTAAAGAATGTCAACGACCTTATTGCACACGAAGTGATCGGCTTCGATGCCACTGATCAGGTTGGTGTTGATAGAATGATGATCGAACTCGACGGAACGAACAACAAGAGCAAGTTAGGAGCGAATGCGATTCTTGGCGTTTCTATGGCAGCAGCCAAAGCAGCGGCGCAAGTTTTCAATCTGCCTCTTTATCGTTATCTTGGCGGCACAAATGCAAAAGTGCTTCCAGTTCCATTGATGAATATTATCAATGGTGGGAAACATGCCGACAACAATGTTGACTTTCAGGAATTTATGATTGTTCCGGTCAACGCCATTACATTTGCCGATGCGCTGCGAATGGGAACCGAAGTATTTCATTCACTTAAAGGTGTGTTAAAGAAAAAAGGTTACAATACTGCAGTTGGTGATGAAGGCGGCTTCGCGCCAAATCTCAAATCAAACGAAGAAGCAATCGAAGTTATTCTTCAAGCAATTGAAGATGCTAAATATAAAGCCGGTAAAGATATATATCTCGCTCTCGACGTTGCTTCAAGTGAAATGTGGCAAAAAGGGAAGTATCTTTTCTTTAAATCTACAAAGAAGTTACATACTTCTGAACAAATGGTGAAGTTGTATGAAAAGTGGGTAAAAAATTATCCCATCATTTCAATTGAGGATGGTATGGCAGAAAACGATTGGGAGGGATGGAAGATGTTGACTGATGTACTCGGTAAAAATATTCAGCTTGTCGGTGATGATATTTTTGTAACGAACACAGAAATACTTGCGAAGGGAATTGAGAAAGGCGTGGCAAACTCCATTCTTATAAAAGTAAATCAGATCGGAACACTTACAGAAACATTTGACTGCATCGAGATGGCAAAGCGCGCTGGTTACACAACAATCATCAGTCACCGTTCAGGTGAGACGGAAGATACAACCATTGCCGATATCGCTGTGGCGACAAACGCAGGACAAATAAAAACCGGTTCAACGAGCCGTACAGACCGTGTTGCCAAGTACAATCAATTGCTTCGCATTGAGGAAGAATTAAGCTCAAACGGATTTTATCCCGGCTTAAGTGTATTTAAAAAATAACTCTCTGTGTTCTCTGCATCCAGTGATATATTTCACCGCAGAGACACTGAGAATGCTGTGAACTTATAGAAGAGTAATCTTATGATAAAACAATTCTTAATCTTTTTTTTATTATTAAACTTCCTCTCCTGTTGGGCAATGGCACAGGAAAATGAACGTGATTCTACTTCATGGATCAATGCCATTCAACATTTCATCGGGCAATTTCAACCGAGACCTGGTATCATGGCACAATTTGGTGCCGATGTGAAAGTAAGTGAGGATAAAACAACCAGTGATTTTTTAATCCGAAATCTACGTGTCTATTTAATCGGTTCAACGGGTAGTAATTTTTCTTATCTCTTTCAGGGCGATCTTAACGGTTGGTTTCGATTACTCGGTTTAAAATTATCCTATCGATTGAACGATAACTTTAAAATTGAAGGAGGACGATTTAAAACTCCATTCGGTGTAGAATTTCTAAAAAACGATGCGAAACTTCTTTTTATGAAACGGTCAATTGTTGCTACTATTATTGGACCACTGCGTCAGCATGGACTTCAGCTCCAAAGTTTATTTTTCGATAAAAGATTAACACTAACAACAGGTGTGTTCAACGGAGATACAGTTAAACATAGAAGAGAAATTTCTCTTTTTGTCGGGAAAATACAAACCACACCAATTAAAAAAAATGAAGTAATACAAAACCTTCAGTTAGAACTTGGCGGCAGCATTGCATACACAAACGATCGTCATGATCTCCTTACCCAACCTTTCGTGGAGAAAAACATAATTTTATACGGCTTCAACTCCCGAATCACATACGATTCGTACTGGCTTGAATGTGAGTACGATGCGGCATCCAGCAACAACCTTCGGACGCGGGATGGATTTTATTTAGACGGAGGATGGAAAATTGCATCTGACATGGAAGCTGCGATCCGCTTCGATTGGTACAGCAATTATTATTTTCGGCTGAATGAGCCAATTGGCATTTATCGAAAGTACATTATTGGCATGAACTACTATCCGCTCGATCGCATCAAACTCCAATTGATGCTCGAACGCGACCAGACAAACAAGGTGAATGCGTGTTATCTAAATTGTCAATATGCGGTGAATTTTGAATAAACAGATTACTTGTCATCTCTAATCTGCAAATATTTTAACCGATATAAACTCCGGATGAAACATTTATATCATACAGCTATTTTTTTTATTTTTATAACAGCTTTTATTGGAACTGCATACACACAATCACTCACGGGCAAAATTGTTGACGAGCAAGGTGTGCCGCTTGAAGCAGTTTCAGTTATAATTCTCTCTTTAGAAATGGGAACCATCACTAACAACGACGGCGTATTTAAATTGTCGCCACTTCCAACAGCGATTTTTACTGTCGAATTTTCCCGAACAGGATTGAAGAAAGTTTCAAAATCTATCGACCTCACGCACGGTGATGTTTCATTAGATATTATCATGCAAGAAAGTCCCCTCGAATTACCCACTGTAACAATCACAGCTAAACCGCAACCATCCGATATTGGTAACATCGCACAGGCAGTTTCTATTATTGACGAGAAGCAAATAGAAGCTACGCGAGGTCAGTCTATTATGTCTACACTACAGAACTTACCCGGTGTTTCACTTCTGCAGAGTGGACCATTTGGCAGCAAGCCGGTCATCCGCGGATTGAGCTTCCATCGTATAGTTGTCCTGGAAAATGGCTTCCGGCACGAAACTCAACAATGGGATGAAGATGACAGTCCGGGAATTGACGCTTTTAATGCTAACCGCATCGAAGTTGTACGCGGACCGAGCAGTTTACTTTTTGGCTCCGATGCTCTTGGTGGGGTAGTAAATGTTGTAACTTCCGAAACAATTGATAAAATTGATTCTGAGCCGGTATTCGGTGGGTTAGTAACTATTAATGGTTTTAGTAATAATCGTCAAGTTGCTGGTAATGTATCAATGCATGGTGGTGTACGCAGCATGCGTTACAATGGCTCTTTAACTCTTCGCAATGCTGGTAACCTCTCAACGCCAACTGGACCTATAGAAAATTCAGGAGCTGAAGAACTAAACGGAAGCGGCTCGATAACATACATTACTCGACCCGCTCATATTGGCGTCACTTATTCAAGATTCAATCAAAAAAAATATTTACCTTCTCTTTTTAAGGAAGAAAACACTGAGGAAAATCAGTCATACCAAAAAACACACCACAAGCAGTTTCAATTTCTATATATGGGAAAAACTTTTCCCACGAAGGTAGAAATCTTCGGAAGCTGGCAGAACAATGATGCATCTGAATATGAAGATAGACACACTGATTTTCCTGAAATCAGGTTAGTTTTAAACACGTTGAACCTCAGTACAAAACTGCACCATTCATTAAGCAGTCGAACGTCTGGCACAATTGGTTTGTCAATCGAAAATCAAAGGAATGAAACTTTAGGTGAGGAACCTCTTATCCCGAATTATAACCAATTGAACATTGCGGGCGTTGTGTACGAAGAATTGAATTTAACAGATTTAAATTTTTCAGCGGGGCTTCGTTTCGATACCCGAAAAATTCAGGTTGGAGAGAATAAAATACTTCATGTTCAAAACCAAACCCGATCGTTCAAAGCATTTACAGGAACTGCAGGGATCGTATGGCATGTATCATCTCCTCTTTCATTTGCTTTGAATATCGCAAGAGGATGGCGGGCGCCACTTGCACAAGAACTCTTTGTTAACGGTCTTGAAGAAGGAAGTGTGCGGTTTAAAATCGGCAACCCAAATTTGAAACCTGAAGAATCTATTGGCATCGACCTTTCTACCCGCTACACGCAATCGCACGTACAAGCTGCAATCACAGCATTCTATCATTTCATGGATCGTTATATCTATCTTAGCCCAACGTCAGAAATTGATTCGGCATCAGGTGCAAAAAAATATGAACACAGACAAACAAATGCGACATTGAACGGATATGAATTTGCTCTTGAAATAGCAGCGACAGACTGGCTAATCTTGAACGGCGGTTTGGACATTGTACTTGGAAAAAACAACGAGACGAACACTTGGCTTCCATTCCTGCCGCCCGTCCGTCTCATAGTAGGTTCACGCTGGGATTTTCCCAACTTATCCTTTCTATTCGAACCGTATGTCTCACTTCAATCAAAAAATATGTTTCCCCAAAATCGAGTCGACCCACTTGAAAGTCCAACTCCTGGATATTCTACATTCGATTTAAGCTTCGGTGGCGAGATACCTTTGTGTTCAAAGAGAATTAGAATAAATGGAGCAATAGAAAATATTTTTAACAAATCATATCACGACCATCTGAATCTTTATAAAGAATATTTTCTAAATCCAGGAATCAATGTAACACTTAGACTATCTGTACCTTTTACAATAATATCAGCACAAAACGATTTGGAATAATGATTTGTTGTGCTAATACTGCTTATACACTGCAAAACCCTGGCTTACCATCCAATCGTTGATGTTGATGTAACCCTCTTGAGAACGTGAAGAAGCGGTGTCCTTCGTTTGTTTTACCCACACCTCGCCTAAGTATCTCCCATATTTTTCTTTTCTATCTTTGATTGTCTGAAGAAAAATATCTTTTCCGAGTATCATTTTCTTCAGAGCATCACGAGATTTTATACCTTTGATTCGAGATGAACCCTTCACTTCGGGGGCATTGATTCTAAGGAGTCGGATTTTTTCCCCCTTCAGCCACGTACTGAATCCGAGATCGATATCGATAGTGCATGTATCGCCGTCGTAGATTTCAACCACGCGAGCTTTGTAATTAAAGAGATGCTGTTCCATTTTGACCTCACTTTTATTAATAGTATTAAATATATTTGTTATTACGATGAACCTTTGTTATATTTTTCACATCATAAAACGAAAAGTCCAATTAAAATACTGTTTAATTATAACACAAATGAATACTACAATCAAGTTCGGAACAGACGGCTGGAGGGGTAAAATTGCCGAAGATTATACATTCGATAACGTCCGCTGCTGCACACAGGGCTTTGCCGATTATTTAAAATCAGTATATCAATCCGATAAATTGCAGAGAGGAGTTGTAGTCGGCGGTGACAGACGTTTTCACTCTGAAAATTTTGCTACTGCTGCGGCAGAAGTGTTAGCTGCAAATGGAATCCCGGTTCACTTCTGCGGAGGCGGTGTACCGACACCCGTCATTTCGTTCAGCGTAAAAGCGCGTAACACTATCGCCGCAATCAACATTACCGCTTCGCATAACCCACCAACAGATAATGGCTTTAAAGTCCGCGACGAGAATGGTGGTGCTATAGATCCTGACGGTTTGCTGAAGATTGAAGCTCTGATTGCAAAAGATATTTCATCGGTAAAAAGAATCAAATTTGATGATGGAATTTCTTCGGGCAAAATTTTAAATTTCAATGCCGATGAAGATTATATCAAACAAATCAAAAAGTTAGTTGATCTTGAACCGATAAAGCAAGCTGGCTTCAAAGTGCTTGTCGATCCGATGTGGGGAAGCGGCTCCGGCTGGTTCACAAGATTGCTCAGCGGAGGAAAAACACGGATTATCGAAATTCACAACGAACGCAATCCCATCTTTCCCGAGATGAATCGCCCGGAACCAATTCCACCCAACATTGATGCTGGACTTGCCAAATCAAAAGAGCTCAAAACGGATGTTGTAATTATTACTGATGGTGACGCAGACCGATGCGGGTTTGCCGATGAAAATGGAGAGTTCATTGACCAACTCCGTGTGTATGCATTGCTTGCGATGTACTATCTTGAAGTTCGCAAAGAAAGAGGTGCAATTGTAAAGACTCTTTCAACGACGTCTATGCTTGAAACGCTTGGGAAACTTTACAACGTCCCAGTTTATGAAACTGGAGTCGGTTTTAAATACGTTGCACCAAAGATGATGGAAACTGATGCGATGCTCGGCGGTGAGGAAAGCGGCGGTTACGCTTTCCGTGCACATGTTCCTGAACGCGATGGAATTCTTGCAGGACTTTTCTTCCTCGATTTTATGGTGAAAACGAAATTGAAACCCTCACAGCTTCTCGCCAGGTTATTCGAGAAAGTGGGACCGCATTATTATGATCGCATCGATACGATTATCGATGCAAATCAGACAGATAACATTCTCAAAAATCTAAAAATTCATCTCCCCAAGAAGATTGGAAGTTGGAAAGTTGTGAATGTAAATCTCACGGATGGATTTAAATTCATACTGAGCGATGGAAGCTGGTTGTTGATTCGTTTTTCGGGAACAGAGCCATTGGTGAGAATTTATTCGGAGGCGTTGAGTAAAGAACAAGTGAAAACATTATTGGCTAATGGTGAGAAATTAATAATAGGTTAAGATGGAAACCTATCACCCTGAATACATTATGAGCTTGAAGGATCAATCATCCATGTCAGGGAAACAGCATGAGAAGTATTTCTTAAGGATTGTAACTATCCTTGGAGTTGGATTTATTCTTGCTACACTTTTTGCAGGACTTTATCCGACTGCTAATAACTGGGGAGTGAATCAAATAGGATTCTTACCAGTATTTTGGCAATTTTTATCGACCTTATTAATGTGTTCTTTCTGTATTCCATCAATTCAAATCAAAGCCCTGAGATTTCTGGATGTCATCGAAAGTAAGAGCGAAAAATACTCTATTACAATCAGGCGTTCTCTCTTTTTATTTTTCTTAGTTTTTGCTGGATGTATATTTTGGTTATTAAGAGAAGAACTCCCCTTGTCCGGCGATGGTTCATGGTTAATTCGTCAGGTGCTATTGATAGATGATGTTTCGGAAATTCGAATTAACTTTACGAACCAGCCTTTTGTTGGGCTTATTATCTGGAATCTTTTTAAATTTCTGAGTTCTCTAAATTTACCATCAGGTGCCACACTCACATACCAACTACTCAGTATTGTAAGTGGTGTTGGAGTAATCTTTTTTTTCTCAATCCTTGCCAGAGATTTGTTTGAAGTCACTGTTGAACGATGGCTGTTTCTCTTCTTCGTTTTGTTTTCAGGTGGGTTTCAGATATTCTTCGGAAATATTGAAAACTATGCATTTACCTATTTTGTCCTCATTGTGTTTATAGTTTATGGGGTAAAGTATTTGAGTAACAATGTCTTGTCCTGAAATAGGTTGACACAAAAAACGATAAAAGAAAGGACAAGACAG
>JASEHD010000088.1 GCA_030019075.1 Bacteroidota bacterium | reverse complement strand
GCTATACGTTTTTGTGATTCCATCAATACAATTATTATGTGCACAACAAGATACAGGGACGGTGTTAAGCGGACGAATCAGTGATATCGAGAGTGGCGATCCGCTTGAGAACGTAATTGTATTTTTATCTAACACTCCGATTGGAACTTCATCAGGAAAAGATGGAATATTTAGAATTGCCAGTGTATTTACGGGAGAGTACGAAATGGTAATATCTCGTGTAGGTTACGAGCGACAGATTATTACTCTTAAAGTAGTAAAGCCAGAATCACTCTATTTTGAAATCAAGCTTCAGCCACAACCAGTGCGGACCAAGGAAGTGGAAATTATTGCTGAAGCCCCTGAAGATGTAAAACCATTTTTCTTTCCAAAAGATAATCCTGGAATGTTTTGCATGTATGGTAAAGTTTCTACGATACCGATTGGAGTATTTTTCGCTGACAGTGCTTTATACATGTATACTTTAGAACCTGTTGTTTTAGACAGTGTAAAATACATTCGGTTATGGTTGCTCTACAAGAATTTATCACAAACGCAATATGACTTCAATCCGAGAAAATTATTAAAACTACACATGAAGGGGAAAACATATTCAATAAAAGAAATCCCTCCCGATCTGCCTTCAGCCATACTTCCCCTTATCGACACTCAACAAATAATCAGCAGGATAACTGAAACTGTTGGGTCTTCACTCGAAGCTCTGGCGACTAAGCATACTTTATTTATAAATGAACAATCACACTTTGAACTGTTGTTAGCCCTTGAAAATTTATTGAAGAAGGAGAAAACGACCAGATATGGATATATTATCAAACAAAAAATTAAAACTGAGAATGATAAACCTTTAAAATATTATCCTTCTACTAATGGTTCGTTTTCTTCGCGATTGTATACGATTTTTCAAAATAGCGTTAATGTTGGAATCATGAAAAGGTACTTGGTTTTCCCCGAAAACAGCATTAATGGTTACATTTATTTCCCATTCCCTGGTTTAAACTGGAAAGCTACAGGAGATTGGTTTTACGAAGCAGCAAAATACACCTATGAATTAGAACTTATCACACCAAATGGTAGTAAAATTATTACATTCACACCTCATTAAACGATGTCGTATGATTAAAACGCTTGTATCTATATTGTTTTTCGTTCTGGTGATTCCATCAATACAATTATATGCACAATCAGATTTGTCCGAACGTACTCCTTCGGAGATTCCCTTGGGACAAGAAGTGAAAAGTATCGTAACTGGACGCGTGAGCGATGCAGAATCTGGTGATTTTCTGGATAACGTAAATGTGTTCCTCTCGTTTACAACTATTGGTACATCGACTGCAAAGGATGGCAGTTTTAAACTCACTAACATCCCAGTCGGTGTGTTTGATCTGGTCGTTTCACGTATCGGTTACGAGCGGCAGTTTATAATCTTACAAATTGGCCATCCTGATTCCTTTCATTATGAGATCAAGTTAAAATCACAAATTCTCCAGACGAACGAGGTAGAGGTTATTGCTGAGAGTCCTGAAGAATGGAAGCAGAATTTGAAAAAATTCGTGAAAGCTTTTATCGGCGAAACCGAGAATGCAAAATATTGTAAAATACTGAATCCTGAAGTTCTAAATCTATACTTTGATGGAAAAACGGATACACTGATCGCTTCGTCTGATAGTATTCTATGTATTGATAATTATGGCTTAGGTTATCGTATCCATTTCATACTTAACCAGTTCGTCTGGGATGTTAAGAAAGATGCTGGTCATTATCTACTTTATACGCTGTTTGAAGAGCTGCAACCGCAAGCGGAGAAAGAGTATTCTAACTGGGTGCAAAATCGGAATAGAACGTACAAAGGGTCGCTCAAACATTTTCTTTGTGAATTAAATTCAAAAGATACGGATTTGGAGATGTTCAGCATCTTTTCCGGACCGCTGAAAAACTTAGCGCGCGGGTTTGGCCACCGTGTTAGTCCTGATGAATTTCAACTCATACCGCAGCATGGTACACCCTTCAAACTCTTACAATTTCTGGGTCATCTGAGAATCGAATATGGAAGAGTGGGCAGTGAATTCACAGGAGGTAAGAAAATTTGGGAAAGAGCCACAAAGCGCTGGATCGATAATCCAAACATAACACAGAACGTAACAGCTAATATTATAAATTTAAAAAATAGTTACGCCCTTATTGACACATTAGGAAACTTGTTCAACCCTCTGGCAATAGAAGTCTCAGGTACTTGGGCAAAAAAGCGTGTCGCAGAGTTATTGCCAATGGATTGACAAGTCAACCAAGTATTTTATAAAATAGTCTAATACAAAAAACTTTTTCCAATCCACCATCTTCGAAGGAACAATCATGTCAGCATCGACAATAAGAAATCCCATCTTTGCACTATATCTCCGTTTAGCAGCGACGGCAATTTTCCTTCTCATTATAAATTCATTTTGCCACACACAGGATACATCGGATACACTTGATATCAACCGGAAGGATGCTATTTGTGTTTATATTGATTGTCCGCCTTTTTCGGGCTGCGATTTTGATTATTTTCGGAAAGAGATAACATTTGTTAATTATATTCGTGATCGAGTTGATGCACAGGTGTTTATTCTTGTTACTACTCAACTCACGGGAAGCGGCGGGCAGGAATTCACACTTACATTCATCGGCAAAAAAGAATTTACTGCAATAAACGATACTCTTACATTTACAACAAAACAAAATGAAACCGCTGAAAATACACGGATAGAACTTGTCCGAATACTAAAACTTGGTTTGATCAGGTACGTGGCTAAAACACCTCTTGGTGAAAAAATAACTATTACATATAAAGAACCATTAGCTCAAGTGGAAATTAAAGATATTTGGGATTACTGGGTATTTAGTATCAGCGGTCGGGGTTTCTTCAACGGCAATCAGGCATCAGATTATACCTCACTCTACGGCTCATTGAGTGCAAATCGAACAACCGAAGCACTGAGAGTAAGCATCTCAGTGAATGGGAGTTACAACGAAAATAAATATGATTACCAAGACTATAAATATCGAAGTATATCACGCGGCAGGGGATTAAATTCTTCAGTGGTATTCAGTATAACCGAGCATTGGTCGTGGGGTCTTTCGGCTTCAGCATCGAGTCATACATACAGCAACACAAAACTTGGTTTGTACGCTGCACCTGGGATTGAATACAACCTCTTTCCATATTCGGAATCGACTCGACGACAGCTTCGTTTTCTCTATCGCATAGGATATGAATACAATAGATATAATGAGGAAACTATTTATTTTAAAATGATCGACCGGTTACAAAATCATAATCTTTCAGTTTCGTACTCTGTGAAAGAACCATGGGGTTCGACCAGTATTACTCTCCGCGGATCAAATTATTTACATGATTTTAAAAAGTATCAGATTTCAATATATGGAAATATCTCTTTTCGACTGATCGAAGGATTATCACTCGATATAAGTGGTAATTACTCAAGAACACATGATCAATTATCTCTTCCAAAGCAAGATGCGAGTACAGAGGACATATTACTACAACGGCGTAAACTTGAATCTCAATTTGATTATTATTGTTCGGTTGGTTTAAGTTTTTCGTTCGGATCGATATATAATAACATCGTCAACCCACGATTTGGCGGAGGTGGGGGGAGCCAAACTGTTATTTATTATAACTAAAGGTATTCAACCCAACCGATATTAGGGCTTTAGCCCATAAATTATGGGGTTAAAACCCTCGTGGTTTTGTTTTTATATTTCCCCGAACTGAAGTTCGGGGCTATTTACCCCCCCAACCATGATATGCGTAACATCAGAAAGTAACTTAAAGTTACCGTTGATGAGATCTACGATCTCCACCGCTTCGATGGTCACCGCCATGTCGATTTCCATCACGGCGTGGGGGTCGATCCTTTTTTCTCTCGGCTTCACGCTGTGCTTCTTTTTCTGCATCGTAACCCTCCATCAACGCCTTACGGCTTAAATTATTGCGTCCCTCATCATCGACTTTAATAAGCTTAACTTCGATTTCATCACCAACGTTTACAACGTCAGTAACCTTGTTTACTCGATTCATATCAAGATGGGATATATGCACTAATCCCTCTTTACCGGGTAGAAACTCAACAAAAGCACCGAAGTCCATAGTGCGGGTTACTTTACCTTTGTAAGTTTTACCAACTTCAGGGATTTCGATTATCTTGTAAATAATATCCATCGCCTTATTACTTCCATCAGCGCTTATAGACGCGATCACAACAGTTCCATCATCCTCGATGTTGATTTCAGCACCAGTATCTTTCACAATCTGACGTATCACTTTACCACCCGGTCCAATAACAGATCCGATCATGTCTATCGGAATCTTTAATGTGGTCAATCGTGGAGCGTATGATGATAATTCTTTTCGCGGTTCGCTGATTGTTTTTTCCATTACGTCAAGAATATGTAAACAACCTTCGCGAGCTTGATGAAGTGCCTGCTCGATAATATCAAATGATATACCTTGTATTTTAATATCCATCTGGAAACCAGTAATGCCATCGCGCGTGCCGGCAACTTTGAAATCCATATCGCCAAGATGATCTTCGTTACCAAGTATGTCGCTAAGAATTGCAACTTGCTCACCTTCTTTGATAAGCCCCATAGCAATACCAGCCACAGGTTTCTTAAAAGGCACACCCGCATCCATTAACGATAGCGTTCCGGCACACACAGTTGCCATTGAGGACGAACCGTTGGATTCTAAAATGTCAGAGACAATTCGAATTGTATATGGAAATTCCGTCTCGGATGGTAGAAGATTTTTTAGTGAGCGCTCTGCTAAATTTCCATGCCCTATTTCTCTACGTCCGGTGCCGCCAAGTCGTCCAACTTCGCCCGTAGAAAACGGTGGGAAGTTATAATGAAGCATAAAACGTTTGGTTGATTCTGGAAGAAGTCCATCGAGTATCTGCTCATCTAATTTAGTACCGAGTGTGGCAGTGGTTAAGCTTTGCGTTTCACCACGTGTGAATAATGCAGAACCATGTGTTCGCGGTAATACCCCGATCTCACATGTTATCGAGCGAATATCTTTAATACCTCGCCCGTCTAATCGCTTGCCATCCTCAAGGATCATCTTTCGCATCTCTTCATACTCGATGTCATGCAATATTTCAGCAACGAGACCTTTTTTAGCTTCTATGAATGCAGCCGGACTTTCATGGAACAAAACCTGATCAGTTTCATCGAGTGTAAGCGATATCGATGATATTGAAGTCTTTATCGCTTCTATAGTCGTATTATAAATATCTTCGTTCGCTTTGCTTCGTTCTTCCTTCATTAGTACCTGATGAGTTACATTCCTCACCCTCTCTCTACTAATTTTTGCAATCGGTTCAAACAATTGATTTTTCAGCAGATTAACCTGAACGGGTCTTTTCGGTTTGAAACATTCCTTCTGCATTTCCAATTGAAGCTCGCACAGCTTTCTAATATTCTCGGAAGCAAATTTCAATGCATCCAGCATCTCCTGTTCGGATATTTCTTTAGCTTCTCCTTCCACCATTACAATGGATGTAAGTGTCCCGGCTACAGTTATGTCTAAATCGCTCTTTTCGAGTTCAGAGAAAGTAGGATTAATGATGAAATTACCATCGACTCGACCCACGCGCACCTCTGCAACCGGTCCATTGAATGGAATATCGGAAATCATCAAAGCTGTAGAAGCACCTAACGCACCAAGTGTGTCGGCATCGTTTTCCTGATCTGAGGAAAATACTGTAAGCAGCACTTGTGTTTCACTCTTAAATCCTTCCGGAAACATAGGTCTGATTGGACGATCAATTAATCTGGAAGAAAGAATTTCTTTTTCGTTTGGTCTTCCTTCCCTTTTGAAAAATCCACCGGGGATTTTTCCAGCAGCGGCAGTCTTTTCCCTGTACTCAACTTGTAATGGGAAAAAATCTTTTCCCTCCATTACTTCCTTGCTTGCAACAACAGTTGCTAAAACCATCGTATCGCCGTAGCGTACCATTACTGCTCCGTCAGCTTGTTTAGCAAACCTGCCTGTTTCGATAGATAATATTCTACCACCGATTTCTACTTCTTTCCTTATTATCATTTTTACCTTCTTTTATTTCAAATTATGACTGATATTCTTGACGTCTCGTTGATTATTTTCTTAGATCAAGCTCTTTAATTATTTTCCGATAGCGGTCGACGTTCTTTTGCTGGAGATAATCCAACAAACGGCGGCGCTTTCCGACCATCTTCAACAAGCCCTGACGTGAGTGATGATCCTTCACATTTTTTCCGAAATGTTCGGATAGCTCGTTGATCCGATTTGTGAGAATGGCTATTTGTACTTCCGGAGATCCCGAATCATTCGGTGTTTTACCGTACTTCGACTTGATCTCCTGTTTTTGTTCTTTAGTTAATGGCATATTATTTCTCCTTTACCCTAAATTAATTATTGTTGAGTGATTATCTTCATGGATTCATTACGATCACGCTCTAGTTGATTTATTAAATCTTCTTTAGAAGAAAACTTTTTCTCGTCCCGCAAGCGTTTAAGAAAATAAACACGGATTTTCTTTCCGTATATATCACCATCGAAATTAAATATATTTACTTCAATTATTTGCTTTGACTCAGACCCAAATGTTGGCTTAACACCAATATTCAGCATTCCAAAAATCTGTTGCTCGTTTATACTTACTTTAACGCAATAAACACCATCAGCCGGTATAAGTTTATTTGAACTTTCAGGTAAAATATTCGCAGTTGGAAATCCAAGACTCTCTCCGCGCCGATCACCTGCTATAACAGTACCTTCAATCGAATACGGACGGTTTAAGAATTTCATCGCTTTCTCAACGTTACCGTTCTGAAGCAGTGTGCGAATTTTTGTGCTGCTAATAATCTCGCCGTCATACGCAACTGGCTCAACCATTAATACATCAAAACCAATTTCTTTACCCATCTGTTTGAGTTCGTTCACATTCGATATTCTATCTCTACCGAACATATGATCATAACCAACGATCACTTCCCTGACTCCTATTCCACGAATAAGATACTTTTCGTAAAATTCCAACGCTGTTTGACGAGAAAAATCGTACGTGAACTCAAGAACAAGAACGGCATCTACTCCAAATGATTCCATTTGTTCAATTCTATCCGTAAGAGTAGTCAACAGCATCACATTCCCCTTACCAAGGACGACTCTTGGATGAGGTTCGAATGTAATAATAACACTCCGTGCCTTACGATCCTTAGCTCTATCAACCAGCTTTTTGATAATTGAGCTGTGACCGAGGTGAACACCATCGAACGTACCAACGGTTACAATCGAATTGTGATCGAATTTAAGATCATTAAGTGAATTGGCTACGAGCATGATTGGTTAAATCAGATTAAATATCGAGAATTATCCGGTTGTTTTCCCCCTCATCTTTATGTATTTGCTTTATTATTTGCTCAATCCTATCAACCCGGTCGAGTGTTTCATCTATATAAAACTGTATTGCTGGTGTGAATTTCAATCGGATGTGGGAACCAATGAAGGATCGAATTTCTCCTTTGTGGTTTTCCAACATTTGCATTGTTACCATTTTTACATCTGAAGAACCCAGGATGCTGATATATATTTTTGCGATACGAAGGTCGGGAGTTACATGGACATCAGTAACTGTAATCAATCCATAAGCTGGATCGCGATATTCTTTTACAAGAAACATTCCAACTTCTTCCTTGATAAGAGCGGCAACTTTTTCAGTTCGTAAAGACATTTTAATATTCCCTAATTTAGCTTTCTTTTCGTTTCAACAATCTTGAATGCTTCGATAGTATCACCGATCTTGATGTCATTGAAGCCATCGAGGCTAATACCGCATTCAAATCCTGCTTCAACTTCTCTCACATCATCTTTGAAACGTTTCAAGGAGCTGATCCCACCTGTAAATAGGTCAATACCATCCCGGATCAAACGTACTTTATTACCACGAGCGATCTTACCTTCTTGGACAAAACACCCGGCAATTGTTCCAATTTTTGGAACTTTAAATATGTCGCGCACTTCAATCGTTGCAGTAATTTCTTCTGTTTTCTCTGGTGCGAGTAAACCTTCAAGTGCGTTTGTCATGTCATTAATTGCGTCATAGATGATATTATAAAGTCTAATATCTACGTTATCTTGTTCGGCAAGCTTTCTTGCGTTCAGATTTGGCCGAACATGGAATCCAATTACGACAGCACTCGAAGCCGCAGCGAGGAGAACATCTGATTCGGATATCGTCCCAACGGCACGATGGATCACATTCACTCTTACTTCTTCGTGAACAATCTTCATCAACGAGTCGGCTAATGCCCCAACTGATCCGTCCACATCACCTTTTACGATAACCTTTAATTCTTTTATTTGTCCATCTTTAATCTTTTGAGAAAGCTCATCAAGTGTAACGCTCCGAATAAACCGGAAGTCCTGTTCTCGTTTCAGTTGTTGTCGGCGTAAACTGGTTTCACGTGCTTCCCGCTCACTCTCTGTAACAATTAACGAATCTCCGGCTTGAGGGATACCATCAAATCCCTGAACCTGAACAGGAGTTGATGGTTTTGCAACCTCTACACGGTTTCCTCGCTCATCATACATTGCCCGTACTCTCCCACTCTGGATTCCAGCAATAAATGGATCCCCAACTTTTAACATCCCCTTTTGCACGAGAACTGTAGCTACAATCCCTCTGCCTTTATCTACTTTGACTTCAATGGTGGCTCCATGTCCTAAACGGTTAGGATTAGCCATCAAATTGAGTAATTCCGCTTCTAATATTATTTTTTCAAGAAGGATATCAACATTCTTACCTGTTCGGGCTGAAATTTCAACGCATTGATATTTCCCTCCCCATTCTTCAACAAGAACATTTCTGTCCGACAATTGTTGTCTGATTCTATCTGGATTAGCGTCAGGTTTATCAATTTTATTAATTGCAATAATAATTGGAACGTTTGCAGCTTGCGCATGGCTGATTGCTTCGATAGTCTGAGGCATAACATTATCATCAGCCGCTACGACTAATACAACGATGTCCGTTAATTGTGCACCTCTTGCGCGCATGGCAGTAAAAGCTTCATGCCCTGGTGTATCGAGAAATGTAATGCTCTTTTCTCCATCCCTGGTTACCATATATGCACCGATGTGTTGTGTGATGCCACCGGCTTCGCCTGCAACAACATTACTCTGCCGAATATAATCTAAAAGTGAGGTTTTTCCATGATCGACATGTCCCATAATCGTTACAACTGCAGGCCGAGGGAGCAAATCTTCTTCATGATCAGGTTCATCATATACTGCATCTTCAGCAAGCTCAGAGAAAAACTTCACCTGGAATCCAAATTCATCAGCAACTAAAGTAATTGTGTCTTTATCGAGCCGTTGATTAATCGAAACCATTAATCCAAGACCAATGCATTTTTTAATAACCTCAGCAACACCAACTCCCATCATATTCGAAAGTTCATTGACGGTTACGAATTCTGTCGCATGAAGAATTGATTTATCTCTTTCGAGTTGTTCAAGTTGTTTTTGTTCTTCGAGCATCCGTTTTTCTTTACGCTTTTTCTTATGTGTTGCACGGGAAGGAACCGCAGTAACCTCATCCATCTCGGCAAGCGTTCGTTTGATTGCCTCATCAACTTCCTCTTGATCAACTTCTCGGAATTTTAATTTCCTTTTCTTCTTGGCTTTCCGCAGGAGATCATCTTCTTCTTTTACAACAATTGCCGGCACGGCCTTTATTTTCTTTTTCTTCTTTTTCTTTTTCTTCTGTTCTTCCTCTGCCGCTTTTTTCTCAGTATCCGGTGGAGCGGTCCCTTCATGAATCGCTGTAACACGTTTTACCTCGTCGAGATCAATTTTCCCTTTTATCGTTAATCCCATCTTGGGTGTTCTACGTGGAAAGACTTTTTGTTCTTTTGATTCTTTCCCCTGAACTTTGTTTATAGGTGGAATCTCTTCGACCGGGACTGATATTGGTAAAGGCGGCTCTGGTTGAGCTTGCTGTTTCTCTATTTCAACATCTTGGAGTTTTTCGATAACTGAATGTGGTGTGATTTCCGGTGCCTGCACAAGCTCTGCAGGTACCACTGGCAGGAGTTCCTCTATTACCTTCTTTTCTTCAATTATAGTTACAGGTGCAACTACTAACTGTTCTGGGGGAACTTCAGCTTTTTTCTTTTTTATTAATTTTGCCCTGGGTGCCTCGACAACCGCTGAATCTATCTTCGTTTCTTCTTTTTTTCTCGCATCACGAATTGTTTGAATTTTCTTCTGATGTTTTTCTGCAACCTCTCTGTCTTTCTTAAAATGAGCGGAGATATCGTGTATCATGGCATCATCAACCACAGTCATGTGGCTTTTAATCTCATGTCCTTTTTTCTTCAGATACTCTATGAGAGTCTCATGGGAGATATTGATCTCCTTCGCGATCTGATAGATTTTTTTCCTGGATTGAGATTTATCTGTCATACAATTTATTGAGTTTCTTTTTGATCGGTTGATTCAACTGATTGTTCGGTATTTTCAGCAGAAGACTCTGCGGATGCTTTATTTATGTCACTAATCATTTTTTCATCTTCTTCATCTTCAATTTCTGCTTCTTCCAACTCGCGCTTCATCATTTCTTTGATTGACTTAATGCGATCCTCGGTCAGACCTTCAATTTCCAGCAAACCATCTAAATCGGCATCAATGACGTTTCGTGCAGTGGTATAACCTTCATCCACCAATCGTTCGTATAATAGCTCACCAAGTTCTTCTCTAAATTCACCGAGGTCCATGTCATATTCTTCGTCAGCGCCTTCCTTGATTAGCTCGATTTGGAAACCTGTAAGCTGGGAGGCAAGTCGGATATTCTGCCCGTTCCGCCCGATAGCAAGCGATGCCTGATCTTTGTCGACTGTAACAGTTGCAACCTTTGTGATTTCATTAACAACCAGGTTTTTTATTTTCGCCGGAGCTAACGCTCGATTGATAAAAATGGATGCATTTTCAGAATAATTAATAACATCAATATTTTCGTTATGCAACTCACGTACTATTGCATGAATACGTACGCCTTTCATCCCGACACAAGCCCCAACTGCATCTATTCGATCATCGTGTGATTCAACAGCTACTTTTGACCTTTCACCTGCTTCCCTTACGACACCTTTAATTTCAATTATACCATCGTAAATTTCGGGAATCTCCGTCTCGAACAGTTTTGCGAGTAATTTTGGATCTGTCCGGGAGATGATAACCATCGGAGTTGAGATATTTTTTCTGACTTCTTTAATGATAGCTCGTATAGTTTCACCTTTGCGATATCTTTCACCCGCAATCTGTTCATTCTTAGGAAGAATTAACTCATTCCGGTTGTGATTAACAAGAATCTCTCCCTTCCTAATCTGATAAATCTCACCAACAATAATTTCACCGACCGAATTAGCATATTCCCCATAGATCACTTCTTTTTCAACTTCCTTAATTCGTTGATTGAGATTTTGTTTTGCACTGATAATCAATCGACGACCAAAACTTTGCATATCAACCACTTCAACGAAATCATCGCCGATATCGAGTGGTTCATCTGATTTTTTCCGCACTGTTTCAATATCGATCTGTGTGCTTGAATCTGTTACCTTATCAACTATTTCTTTCTCGAGGTAAATTTCGATATCGCCTTTGTCCATATTCACAACAACATCGAACCGTGCTTCCATTCCGTATTTCTTCTTCACCATCATCGAAAATACATCTTCAATGATGCTCGTAAGCATATCTTTATCAATTCTTTTTTCCCGAACCATTTGTGAAAATGATTCAACGATTTCGTAATTCATTATAACCTCTCAATAAATAAAATCTTCTTTTTTTCTGAACTTCTTACCATTCAACTTCAACCTGTGCTCTGAGTATATTTAAAAATGGAACCGTACGTATTGAATTGCCCGTTAATTTTAGCTCAATATGTGTATCGGTAACACTGTATAACACCCCCTCGATGATTTCCGGCTGCATATTTTCCTGATATTTTATCTTCATCTTTCTACCAACATTCTTATGATACTGACGTAGTAACTTTAGCGGTCGGTCAATACCGGGAGACGAGACAACAAGATAATATCGTTGATAGAATAATTCCGCAGCATCTAACGCATGGGAGATATTCCGACTAATGTCAGCACAGAGTTTAGTAGTAACGCCTTGATCGTTATCAATAAAAATATTGATATTTTTAACACCACGACTATAATGCACCACCAAATCTATTAAAAATGCTTCATGCGAATCAATGATTGGCTGTATTATTTCTTTAATTGTTTCTACTATGGACAACTCTAACCTATTGAAAACAATACAACTTATGTCCTTAGAGAGTATAAAAAAAAAGTCCCAAATGGTGGGACTTTCAAATGAGGACATATTAATATAACATTCATTTGAGTGAATAGCAAATCAACGAGCTGCAAGGATCAAGGGTAAATTGAACATTTACATGAATAATGTCTGGAATACCTTCACGGCTTGATCAACTTGCTGCATTGAAACATCCAGATGCATAACCGCACGGATTGAAGAATGGCGTTCAGGTGTTAGAAGCACACCGTGAACTTTTAATAATTCCAGAACTTCAAACTGAGATTCCCCGGTCTTTGATATATTTCCTATCACCATATTTGTCTGGACTTGATTCATATTTATTTCTATTTGTTCTAAATGGCTTAACTCCTGAGCAAAATATCGAGCTTTCTGATGATCCTCTCTTAATCTTTCAATATTATGATCAATCGCATAAAGAGCAGCAGCTGCAAGAATTCCAACTTGCCTCATTCCTCCACCAAATATTTTTCTATACCTTGTCGCTTCTTCGATAAATGTTTTACTGCCAATAATAATCGAACCGATGGGTGCGCCAAGCCCTTTTGAAAAACAAACAGAAATTGAATCGAAGTATTTACCGTAAGTATTAAAAGGAATTCCGGTCTCTACTGAAGCGTTCCATAACCGGGCGCCGTCAAGGTGCATTTTAAGGTTAGTACCCTGAGCAATGTCATGTATCCTCTCAATTTCATCCAATGGGAAAATTGATCCGGAAGATCTTCCATGTGTATTTTCTATACAAATAAGTTTTGTTCGAGGGAGATAATATGCACTCGGCCTGATCGCCATTTTTATCTGATCTGCTGTCATAACACCATTTATCCCGGCAATCGGCATCATCTGGACACCGGCTAATAATGACGGAGCGGCGGTTTCGTATATAAATATATGAGAATCCTGATCCACAATAATTTCATCCCCGGGTTGAGTATGAACCTTGATGCAGATTTCATTTCCCATTGTACCGCTTGGGACAAATAACGATGCTTCTTTCCCGAATATCTCGGCAATACGCCTTTGCAATTTATTAACAGTAGGATCTTCCCCATAAACATCATCGCCAACTTCAGCATTCAACATCGCCTCACGCATTGCAGTTGAGGGTTTCGTTACTGTATCACTTCGCAAATCAATGAATTGCATTTTCGTTTCCTTTTCGTATAAACATATAAAATTTCTTTCCGAAAGCTGCGGCGATAAAAAACGCACTGAAGATCAGTGTGAATTCAGCAAACCAATCAC
>JASEHD010000087.1 GCA_030019075.1 Bacteroidota bacterium | reverse complement strand
CGAAGTAAAATCATTCTATTTACATTCTTCATTTCTGTGGGTCTTGCTCTGAGCCAAGAAGATGATAGAATTGTAAATTCACTTCAAAAAACCACTGATAAAGACCAACGTCAAGTGGTGAATGTAGGTAATTTACAACTCACCGTTACCAATTTTGGAACAATAGGTACGCGGAATGCTTATTGGCCCCAGCAATTTGCAGCAGAATATCCAAAGGGTTCACGGATTGAACATTTATATCAAGGCGGTGTTTGGCTTGGTGCTGTATCTCGAACACTTGGCAGAGCTTTGGTTTCTACAGGTGCTACTGATCGTTCGTTCAGCGGAGTTACCGGACAGCATTACGAGTTTTCTTCCGAACCTGATGCTCAAATTATAAAAAGATCGATGGACCCATTTTCAGGCTTGCCAACAGAAGGTGCCATAAGCGAGCTTGATTTTATTTGCGAATACACAGATAAATATACTCGTGATCCAATTACTGGCGATACAATACCTTACCATTGGCCCCTCGGTTTAAAAGTTAAACAAGAAAGTTATGCGTGGAATCTTCCAACTGCAGATTTCTTTGTCATCCTTAGTTATACCTTTTACAATACTGGTTACAAGAATCCAATAACCAATAGCATTGTAGCGGATACACTTGATTCCGTTTACGTGGGTTTGTGGAATAATTTTATTGTGCGAAATACCAATTATGCTCGCATCAGCGATAATTATTCAGTTGCTGCAGGTTATGACTCAATCCGTCGGATGGCTTATGGTTTCGATTTTGATGGCGCTGGTAAAGGACCACCGGCAAATAGTTACATTTCAATGTCTTTGTTAGGTGCCGATCCGTTTCCGACATCAATTGATTCACTTCGTGATCTATCCACAAAAACTTATTTTAATGCATGGAGATTCAGATCGTCATCTGGCGAGCAAGAATTTTTCTCGCCAACAGTCGAAGATGAAGATGCGAACCGTTGGATGAACCGATATGCACGCATGACGACTATGATGCCTGCTTCTAAATATGCCATTCTCAGAACAGCTCCCTCTAATGTTACTTTACTTCTTTCAACTGGTCCATTCAAGACGATGTACCCTGGTGATAGTCTGAAGGTAGTTTTTGCGATTGTTGCGGCGAAAAAATATGGAACAGATCATGCACGGTATGATACACCGGAACAAAGATCAAATTTATTTAAAAATTTAGAGTGGGCAAAAAAAACTTATGATGGTGAGGATGCAAACGGAAATAATATCTTAGACGAAGGTGAAGATTTCGATGGCGATGGAATATTAACACGTTATAGCTTGCCAAAACCTCCTCGCCGTCCAAAAGTTCGTGCTGAAGTTGCTGATAATAGTGTTACAATTTTCTGGGATAAGTCGACGGCTGAAAAATCGGTTGATCCCATTACCCAAATCGAAGATTTTGAGGGCTATCGGGTTTACCGCAGTAATGCCGGTGCTGATATAACTGCACCTGAAAATTTATTGGTTGACATGGCTCTGATTGCTGAATATGATATTATTGATAGCATCGGGTTTGATGTCGGGCTTTCAAAGATATTACTTCACGAACCAAAACGATTTAACGATGGAGATACAGTTGATTATTGGTATCGTTTTCCACCATCGGAAATGAGATTGACGCACCTAAATGGTTGGCAATATTTATATGGTATTACTACATTCGATAAAGGTGATCCTGAGAATAAATTACCAAGTTTAGAAAGCGCCAAAGTGTTAAAGCGGGTAGTTGCCGGTACAACGCCATCGGATGATAAATCGAAAGAGATTGGGATTTATCCAAATCCTTACTATGTAAACGCTTATTGGGAAGGCGGTACCGGAAGCGAGAGAAATAGAAAGATAATCTTTTTCAATTTACCCGCACGGTGCGAGATACGGATTTACACATTAGCCGGGGATATCGTAGCAACTATTGATCATGATGCGTCGACATATGATGGATCGGATATAGAATGGTTCAGGAAATTTGAGACTCTGCAAGAAAAACCACAATTTTCCGGGGGTGAGCATGCATGGGATTTGATCACACGTTCTGATCAGGCAATAGCCACAGGATTGTATCTGTTTAGTGTGAAAGATAATGATTCGGGAGATATTAGAATAGGAAAATTTTTAGTTGTTAAATAATTATTTATCATAACAAAAAGGAGTAATAAAATGAGTATTTTTAAAAAATTCTTTATCCTGACATTGATAATTGCCTCTATTACTGCCGCTCAAGAGTATCCGTATAGAACAATAAAAGAGATTCAGGAGAATCCGCTCGATTCTTTATTGGTAGCCGATCAACTCCAGAATACAACACCTTCGAGGTGGACGCTGCAATCGTGCAATTTTTTAGGTGATACGGTAAAAGTGGTGGGAGTTTGTATCATTCCACCCAAGGTTATGAATTATACAACGTTTGGATATAATTTTGTAATAGCCGATACTAATTATGATGGTCCGTTTGGATGTATTTTTATAAGACCAGCGATTTCTTCTACAACAAACCCAGGAGACACAGCGTTTTATCAAGGAATATTAAATATCGAGAAGGGTGATATTGTTGAAGTTGTTGGAAGAGTTTGGGATTTCCCTGGTCCCGGCGAGTCAGGTTATCCAACTATGAATAGTATGTCTCAAATCGTTCCGTTAAAGGATCCGAACTTTACTATCATCGGGAAGGGAGATATACCCCCAATTCATGCAATGTCAACGAGTGATTTTTATGAAGGAATATATGTTGGAAAAATAAAATTTTCTACAGGTGAACCTTACGAAAGTGGTTATGTAGAATTAACCAATTTGACTGTAGTTGGGACTCTTAATCAAACTAATGGCACTGTTCATTTAGTAGATGATTATGGAAATCAGATTTCTACATATGATGCCTCAAAATGGTGGACATTGCGAGGTCACAGAGATCCTAATTCACCGTACAAATCAATTTTACCAATTTATACAAGAATTGATACAATAAGAGGTTGGATCACAACAGTATCAGGTGGTGAAAATCCAAGAGGATATCGAATTGCACCAATAGAAACAACAGATGTTGTTGTTGGTATTTCCCGACCGTCAATAACTACTGTTCGTCGTTATCCCGTAATTGTGATGACTGATAGCTCGACAAAAATTGAAGCAGTGATAAAACCGGGTCCAAGTGGGGTGAAGATTATAAATCGCTTTTTACATTACAGCATTAATGATGGTCCTTTTAATATCGATACGATGAAAGCAATAAGCGGTGATACCTCTTATCAAGGTATCATTCCAATTCAATCTATTGGAACAACGGTTAAATATTTTCTCAAAGCAACCGATTCTTTAGGAAATAGTACTATCTCAGCTAACGGTTCTGGGGGTGGACTTGGTTCAGATACTTCGAAAGGATTTTATTTCTTTAAAGTGACAGATGGTAACTTAACCATCCACGATGTTCAGTACACTCCATACACCAATGGGAGGAGTGCTTATGTTGGAGCAGTTACAACTATTCGTGGAATTGTTACCGCCGATACAAATGATATAGGTTTAAATGCACTTAATACCGGCGGTACACCTGTTTGGTATATGCAAACTGGAAATGAACCTGCCAACGGTATATGGTTTAATGGAACCTTAGATACTTTAAAATCTTTGCAAAAAGGTGACAGTGTTGCTATTACAGGATCAGTACAAGAGAATTATGATGTCACCCGAATAGGAAATATAACAGGGATGGAGATATTGACTACAGGAAATACTATTCCTGAACCAGTAAAATTATTAACAGGTCAATTTGGTCCAAGTGCAGGTAATGGGAATCTCAATGCCGAGCCCTGGGAAGGAATGCTTATCGAATTTGATACCGTTACCGTTACTAATGTTTGGCCCACCTATGCCGATGTTACTGAATATACCGTTAGCGATGGTTCGGGGGAAATTATTATTCGAAGAGATGGGAAAAATACATTTTCGAACGTTCCCAACGATACAATTTATCCCGGTACTACCATCATCAAAGTAGGTGATAAATTTGTTGGATTAAAAGGAATAATTTTTTATAGCTTCAATCGCTATAAAATCTGTCCACGTACTAACTCTGACTTCGGCACATATATTTCCGTGGGTGTTAGTGAAGAAATATCAGGACAACTGCCACTTGCTTACCAGTTAGCCAACAATTATCCGAATCCATTCAATCCAAAGACGGTCATTGAATACTCACTTCCACAAACGGAAATGGTAACAATAAAAGTATTCAACGTATTGGGGCAGGAAGTAGCAAAATTGAAAAATGAAGTACAACGAGCCGGCAGGTATCGGGTTTCGTTTGATGCTTCTCATCTTGCAACAGGTCTATATTTCTATCGCTTGCAAACTCCTAATTTCGTTCAGGTTAAAAAAATGATTCTTGTGAAGTAAATGTGTAGATTACTCACATCGTTAGTTTTTATCTTTCTCACAGCTCTTTTGTTTCTGAGCTGTGAGAAGGAAAGTCCGGTGAATCCCAAAGCGAATCTACCTCCTAAAACATTTTTGTGGATTCAGACAGATACAACACAAAATCTGACACCGGTAATAAGCAGGCAAGTGGTTAGATGGTGGGGTGAAGATCCTGACGGCTGGATTAAAGGGTACTTATATGCATATTACAATGCAGACAGCATCCTGAATAATCAACTTCCCGATACAGTTGCGTTTAGGTGGACAACAAAAAATGATACTTTAATCTCATTTCCACTAATGTCAGCGTACGAGCGGTACACAGTATTTGTCCGAGCTGTCGATAACACATTTAAAGAACAATTAGAACAAGGCGCCATTGTTAAACTTGGCAGTAGACCTTTTTGGGATAAGAATGTGAATGGAATTTTTGATGAAGGCGATCTAAACCTAAATAGTCTATCTAAAGCAATTGATCCAGTCGGTGCAAAGCAAATATTTCCAATAAAAAATTCCCCGCCAACAGTAGAATTTTCAAAAGGACCAGATCCTCTGGATCCAATAAATTTAATAACGATACAGCAGCCAGAAACTACATTCACAGTTGCAACATTTTCATGGGTCGGAAGTGACTTTGATGGAGATCATACATTGAAGGCATATCGTATAAATTTGAACAATCCAAATGATTCATCAGCTTGGTTTGAATTTCCATCAACTAATTCGATGGTTACACTTGAGGTGCCTCGTTCACGGTCCGATAATGCTTCAGGAGTTGTTGATGCGGATGTGTACGCGGGTATATTCCCAACCATGCGAAAATTAGGAACAGTATCAGGTTTGAAATTAGATGATACAAATAGAATATTCTTACAGGCAAAGGATATTGCTGGTGAATATAGCTCAGTTGTCTCATTACCTGACGGGGAAAAAATCTGGTATGTTAGGAAACCAAAAAGTCAATTATTGACGGTTGCAAATTATGGAGCAAGAGATTACAACACCATAATTTCATTTTACCAAAGTGCATTTGCGGCGATTGATTCGTTCACGGATGTGAGCCCATCTCGTAATTTGGGGAACTTTGATATACTGGATATAAGGCGAGGTACAACAGAAAAAAATGTTGGTGTGTTAGTGCCGCCAATTATTAATCCCGCTTTCGTGCGAACATTGATGTTGTTTAAATTTGTCTTCTGGTTTACAGACTACATCCCTGATACGTGGGCGCATGTTCATTCGGTCGCACAATTTCCTTTGTATTTGTATCGAGGCGCCGGTGGTAAAATTTTATACACAACTGTATTCGGTTATTACTTAGGAGATCCGAGAGGGTCGTTAGTTGATTTCGCTCCTGTTGATAGAATCGTGGATACACTTTATTCAACACGTGTTCCGAATGATTGGCCCATTGACCCTGAATCAAGCGTAGATTCATTTCCCCGGTTAAGATTTAATCCGACTGCAACGGTAGGTGGAGCACATTCTATATTCGTAAGAGATTTTATAAAACAATCGGGTGCTTCATATATTTATTCAGTGCCACCAGATACATCTATTACGATGCCCGGTACCACTATGAAGTGGCGGAAAAGAGTGAATATCGGAGTCATAGACCATGACAGACGTTTTGTTTTCTTTAGTATGCCTATTCATTTAATGAATGGTTATCAACGATTCTGGGAATCGAAGCCACCCGGTGATGGTGAAGGAGTACCTGCATTATTAAAACGTGTTTTTATTGACGAGTTTGACGGATAACAATGAGAAGGTTTTATTATATACTGACTTTGATATTTTGTTCACAACTTTTATTTGGACAATCAAAAGGAACCATTACGGGTACAATCGTTGATAAAAGTTCAGGCACTTCACTTCCAAGCGTCAATGTTATCATCAAAGGCACTTATTACGGTGCTGCCTCTGATATAGAGGGTAAGTTTAAAATTACTAATATAAGTCCCGGTTCTTATACCATAGAGGTCAGCATTATAGGTTACAAAGCAATGCAGTATACAGGTGTAAAAGTCAATGCTGATGAAACTACTACTCTGAATGTCAAGATGGAAGAAACTGTTCTTACATTAGGTCAGGAAGTTGTAATCGTTGGCGAGAAACCGTTATTCAATATTGAAGAAACAGCAAGTCGGCGATCTATCTCTGGTGAAGACATTCAGCTTGCAGTAGTAAAAGATGTAAAAGATGTTGTGTCGTTACAGACCGGTGTTGTGCAGTCGGATAACGAGATACACATACGCGGCGGGCGCAGTTACGAAAATGCATATTTGATTGATGGCATTTCGGTCCAGGATCCGCTTGCCGGGCAAGGGTTTGGATTGCAGATTGCTCCTCAGGCAATTGCTGAAGTCGAAGTACTTACCGGTGGATATAACGCTGAATATGGGCAGGCAACTTCTGGTGTTGTGAATATCACAACAAAAGAAGGACAAAAAAAATATGCTGGTTCTGTCGGTCATAAACGCGATCACTTTGGAGTTAATAATAATTCTATATCAAATTTCAATACAGATATATACGAATTCAATTTAAGCGGTCCGGAACCAATTACATCGTATTTATCACCAACGTTAGGACTCAATATTCCTGGCAGTGTAAGTTTTTTCACAAATATTTATGCTAATCTCACCGATGGATATACCCGATGGGTTGAAAAACTTGAGGATGGAAGACCTGTTGGATACGAAGCATTAGCGCCAAAAGGATTGTACTCTACAACTTTTGGAGGAAAAAAATATTCACCTCGAAGAAGCAATAGTTATTCTGGTCTGATGAAATTAACATATAAACCGGAAGCTACGATGAAACTATCTTACGGTTTCAGTCAGTCAGTGCAGATCGACCAGAATACACAAACCGTACAAGCAACACTCGATCGTGTTGAACCCAATCCTGGTTATCAATTCTTATTTCAAAAAATACCTGATAACGCAAACACATTTACGCAGATTAATAAACAGCATAGTTTAAGCTGGACTCATACATTGAATCCAAAAACGTTTTATGAAATTAAAATGAGCTTATACACTGCACGTGTTAGGGGAGATGCAAATAAGGAACCGATAGACCCAGCGAGACCTTTTGATGAATATCAAGAGCCGAAAGATATAGTTACATATCCTGTGGAATATTTTTTCCCCGACCCAAACTCACGGGATACTATATTTGTAATACCCGGTGATGGGTTTTATGAATATGGAAATCCCACTACGTGGCGGGATCATTATTTGAGAGAGTTTACGTTTAAATTCGATCTCTCCAGCACACCTACGGAACAACACAAGCTCAAAGCAGGTATCGAAACACGTTTTCAGGAGATGCAGCTAATCGACATCATCCAGCCATGGATAAAACCGTTAGGTTTTGATAACGATATTTACAGTGTGTACCCGGCATTTGGAGCAATTTACGGACAAGATGGAGTTACACTTAGCGGAATGATCTTAAATTTTGGTCTCCGTCTCGATTATTGGCTGCCGGGAAAATATGTTGATGATGCAATCGAAAACGGATCTGCGCGACTTGTTCCTATTGCTCTTCAGGAACAATACAAAAATGATAGCTACAAATGGTTTGGAAGATATTGGAAAGCTCGGTTAAGCCCTCGGCTCGGTATTTCGCATCCGGTTACAGATAATCAGACACTTTTCTTTTCATACGGACATTTTTCAAAATTACCGCGTCCACAGTTTGTTTATTCAAAACTCAGCGGAACAAAATCTCGTTCTTCTTTCCAAACGATTGGTAATCCAAATCTTAATCCCGAAACAACAGTTGCCTACGAGCTTGGTCTGCGAAATCAGCTCACTGAAAATGATGTTTTCACATTAACCGCATTTTACAAAGATATTTTTGATTATATCACTGCTAAACAATTTCGCGCAATAATCTCGGGAACTACGCGAGGGGTTTATACTATTTACATCAATCAAGACTATGCCCGCGTTCGGGGTATCGAGTTAGAATATAAAACACGATTCGGTAAAATGTTAAGAGCTACTCTTTCAGGTTCATATAATATTGCTACAGGGAAAAGTTCAGCGGCAAATGAAAATGTATACAATATTCAGCAAGGTCTTGAAGAAAATTTAAAAGAAAATTATGTGATATGGGATAGACCTTGGCAGGGTTCGGCAAATTTAAATTTTAATGTAGCAAAAAATGAACCTCTATTTGGTTTCGGAAAAGGTATTCTTGATGATTACAACTTATATGTAAGGTTGTTCTACCAATCCGGGAAAAGATACACACCACAAATATTTTATCGTTTTAATCCTACATCAGGCAGACCCGAATATCAGAGTGATCGTGCAAATCCTTATAGTAAAGTCGGGAGCGATTGGTTCTATATCAATTTGAATTTTGAAAAATATATCACATTTGGTTTTGCTAAATTAGTTGTTACCATGGAAATTCAAAATTTATTGAACAATAAAAATTCACAAATTCTGAATCCAATAACTGGAGAAGCGTATGAATACGGGCAAACAACGCCAGTGTCCTGGAACGATCCGTTATATCCAGATCTAACCGCACCGATCGATCCGTTTCCATATAATCCAGCACGTTACTTGAATCCACGAACTTTTAATCTCGGCTTATCACTCAGGTTTTAATTGTTACTATGCTAAAAGTTAGAAATCCGAAAATATTCTGTATAGTTCTCCTGTTTGTGGTAGTACATTCATCGCTCCATGCTCAATTGATTCCAAACTTAGGAGGTCAACGTGTTGGTATTTCAGCTTATCAATTTTTAAAAATTGGTGTTGGTGCAAGAGCGACTGCGTTGGGTGAATCGTTCGTAGCAATTTCCAATGATGCTTCTGCGCTCTTTTGGAATCCAGCCGGTGTCGTACAAGCGAAGAATCATCAGATAATGTTCTCCCACACGCAATACGTTGCCGACATTAAACATGAATTTGTTGGTGCATTTTATAAATTGACTCCATCGGATGTCATCGGATTAAGCGTTATTTCACTCGGTACCGATGATATGCTGGTAACGAATGAAACCAATCCACATGGTACGGGGGAAACATTCAGATACGGAGACCTCGCCATCGGACTTACTTATTCCCGTCAAATGACAAATCAATTTAGCTTTGGAGCTACTGTTAAATATATCGAAGAAACATTAGATATACTTAAGATGCGAAGTGTGTTAGTAGATTTAGGAACATATTATTGGACAGGTTTAGGAAGTGTGCGTTTTGCGGTTGTTGTCTCAAACTTCGGCGGGGATGCATCACCAACCGGGACAGTCGAGCTTTTCGATGGTACGAAAGTAGATAAGTTCCAATCATTCTCTCCACCGACACTTTTCAAATTCGGTTTAGCTTTCGAGCCATATCAAACCGATCTCCATAAAGTTACTACCTCTATACAACTAAATCACCCTAATGATAATGCTGAAAATATCCGATTAGGTTCTGAGTATGTGTGGAACGATTTACTGTCGCTGAGAGTGGGAATTAAACGCACTATAGGTGAGCGTTTGCTTGGTAAAGATGGATCTTCGGAAGAAGATATCACGCTCGGTTTAGGTGTTAAAATACCAGTAAGTTCTTCAACTCTCAACTTCGATTATTCATTTTCAAATTTTAACCGCTTAGGTAGTGTACATCGTTTGTCAATTGGGATACCCCTGGATATTAAGATGCCAGAAGCAAAACCTGAAATAACGGAGGTCCCTATATATGTGAACAAAGTTAAACAATTACAAGTTGAGAAAGATAGTCTCGATGTTGAAATTACCTTACTTCAACGAGAACTTCATGATTTAGATAGTACGCTCACTGTTGAAGAAATAAATCTCTATGAATTGTTAGGTGCGACTAAAGATGAAATAGAATATTTCGGTTCAAGGTTAAATAATATTAGGAATGACCTTGAAAAATTTCAAATTTTGTCAAATGATTCTTTAGTGATGTATGAATCTCAACTATATAATTATGAGAAGATGATCATTGAGATGAAAAATACAAAAATCTCAAAATTTCCTAGATATAAGAATAGCTTAGATAGTTTAGATTTACTTTGTTCTACTCTGAATAATAGAATACCGAAAGATTACATTTATATAGTCGTTAGTTGGAAAAAAACGAAAGATTGTTTATGGAATATTGCAGGAAAGAAAGAAATTTATGGAGATCCAAAATTGTGGATAAAAATTTGGTTTGCAAATATTGATAAGATTAAAAACCCAGATTTATTAAAAGCCGGGATGAAATTAAGAATTCCAAAAAGTAGAGATATATCACGAGCAGAGAAACAATTACTAAAGAATTATCATCAAAGGTAATAAATTAAAAAGCCCATGATCATCTAATTAATTATTATGATGTCGCTATTATATTTTAAAATATTATGTTTCGTAATCTTATTAACACTCTTTGGCTGTTACAGTGATGATAAATATCCTGTCGATCAGCTTCTATCTACAACATTCACAAGCACAGGTGATACATCTTACGTCGAGATTACTCCTTCGTTTTCTGGTTTCAATAATCCAACTGCAATTCTTGCTGGTAATGATCAGTTAATTTATGTAGCCGATACCGATAATAACAGATTGGTCCAAATGAATGAAGCTGGAATAATTTTAGAGACACGTGAAATATTAAAACCTATCGCTATTGCGCAAGATTTACGGCTTGATCTGCTTGTTGGAGGATGTATTTTCCGTGAGACGATAGGTGACACAATAGCGGCAGTGTTCAGAATTCATTTATTCGAAGCTAACCACCATATCTCTTTAGCGCAGATAGATACGATTTGGAAAGAATCGGCAAAACCTAACAGACGATTCAGGGGCATCGGAGTGTTGCTCAATAATCAATATTTTGTTGTTCGTGATGGTCCTGATAATTCAAGTTATGTTGACCCAGACAGCCGGCTTTTATGGTTCGATAAATTTGATAAGCTAATTACTCCTTTAGGTGACCTCACAACGCGTGCTGGCTCGGGAATCACTGATATACTAAGGACGACAGGAATTGCAACATTCCCCAACAGTAATGACTTTGTTTTAACTCAAAGCTCGGTAGGCGGTATCATGTCGTTCGGTGCACTTTGGCTGGTCTATACTAAACAACCGGATTTCGAAGGGTGGCTGCCTAAATTCGATCCAAGAAGACCGGAAGATAAATATAGAGATTTTATTAAACCGAACCGTTTTGTGGAAGCATCCGCAACAGCTATCGACGGTTCAAGATTGGATATTTTTATTATTGATAGTGCTTTGGATTCTTTAATAAAATTCGACCGCAGAGGTAATTTTAAATCTGAGTCGTTTGGTAATACCGCACTTAAATTTTTAGACAGACCCGAATTTAAGTCACCCAAAGGTGTTACATACCGTAATAAGACACTTTACATCACTGATAGTGGAAACAATATAGTTAGGCGTTTCCGGTTATCAACGGATAGATGATTAACCGCTTTCTTTAATCATCGAGACAAAAATATTTTGTAGAGTTTAAATTTTAAAATAATGAAAGGGGCTCCTATGAAGTATAGGATCATGTTAGTTTGGTTATTAATTACTTGTACTTTATCTGCACAAGATAGAATAGTAGAAAATGTTGCAACTTATTCGATTGTCGGATGGGATTCAATCACCGGGGATTTAGGTGTTGCAGTTCAATCAAAGTTTCTTGGTGTCGGTGCAGTTGTTCCGTATGCAAAAGCTGGTGTTGGTGCAATTGCTACACAGGCATTTGCAAATCCAACTTTCGGACCAAGAGGTTTGGAATTGCTTGAAAAAGGAATGAGTGCTAAGGAGGTTGTTGAGATACTCATCAGTAGTGATACAAGCGCACGCCTTAGACAGCTTGGTGTTGTTGATGCAAACGGGAATTCATTCTCTTATACAGGTTCAGCGTGTAAGCCACACGCAAATCACATTACCGGAAAAGGTTATGCCGTACAGGGCAATATACTTGCCGGAGAAGCAGTGGTTCGAGCGATGGCGGTAACGTTCGAAATAACTTCTGGAGATCTCGCAGAAAGATTACTGAGTTCTCTTGAAGCAGGTGAAAAAGCAGGAGGGGACAGCAGGGGTAAACAATCTGCAGCGATGTTGGTCGTCAGAGAAAATGGTGGCTACGGTGGTTTCAATGATCGGTTTATCGATATTCGTGTCGATGATGATTCGCTGCCGTTAATTGAATTACGACGTATCTATAACCTTTGGCAGGGAACATTTCTCATGAGCGCTCGGATGCGTTCGATTGATGATTTCAACCGCAAAAGAAAATTCACTGCTGCCGATATAGAGAAAAAGCGTATGACCGAAGGATTAAATAATGAATTACGATCTAAACCCGACGATCCAGAATTATTAAACCGAATCGCATGGATTCTCGCTACAAGCGAGATAGATCATGTTAGAGCGCTTGAGCTGTCGAAACGTGCTGTTAAACTTGCACCAAATAAATTAGACTTTCTCGATACCATGGCAGAGTGTCACTATAGACTTGGAAATTATGACGAGGCAATAGCTATAGAATCGGAACTGGTAGGTAAAGATCCATCTAATGAACAATACTGGAAACAACTTCTGAAGTTTAAAGAAGCGAAACAAAGAATTCCCAGATGACTATATCTAAAAGGTATGGTTAAAAATATTTTTATCTTTCTTTTAACTTGTTTATTCCTGCTTGGCTGTTCAAGAGATCCATCAGATAAACAAAACATCTCACCTCGAGCGATTAATTTTACAAAACTTAGTTTATATATTACAAAGGATTCTGTTAAATCGTTGTATCCAGACTTGAATTGCAAGGTTTCTAAAAACTCTCAAGATACTTGTATTTGGATGTTGAGCGAAATCAATAAAAAAGGAACTTGGCACAATATCGACACGGTCCGTTTATTTTTTAATGATGATATACTAAACGGATTTTTAATTCAGTATCATTCGATGCTCGACGTGGAGTATAAGAATTTAGTCAAAGAGATAAGAGGACAATATGGCACC
This sequence comes from Bacteroidota bacterium, assembly GCA_030019075.1. GTDB lineage: Bacteria > Bacteroidota > Ignavibacteria > UBA10030 > SZUA-254 > JASEHD01. Next base: position 542 of record JASEHD010000087.1, on the reverse strand, counting down.
GGAGGAGATACCAGCCGTTCAGTGTGGCAATATGATTCATTACGGATAACTATTCAACCAAATCCCCGCCCGCATTGGACAGGAAAAATAACGATATACGAACCCACATTGGAGTTCGTTGAGTACTTAATATCAACGGAAGAATAAATTCTTGCAACTCAGTTTATAAATTAGTAAATTTATTCACAATAATTTGAGTTATCATTCATGGAGAGGTGGGTGAGTGGCTGAAACCAGTCCCGCTCTTTGAGCGGGACTAAACCGCCGTACGGGGTCAACCTGTACCGAGAGTTCTGCGCCAAAGGCGCATGAGCCTTCGGCTCAAAATCTCTCTCTTTGTGGGAATAGTAATAGAAGATTTGTTATATGGGGAGTTAAATGTTTTGAAATATTTTTTAGATATTTAATTCATGGAGAGGTGGGTGAGTGGTCCGTTCAAATCAAAGATTTGAACGAGATCTCGTCCCGATCTGCAGATCGGGACGGACTGAAACCAGTCCCGCTCTTTGAGCGGGACTAAACCGCCGTACGGGGTCAACCTG
>JASEHD010000086.1 GCA_030019075.1 Bacteroidota bacterium | reverse complement strand
AGAACGGGCGCGCCGTCGACAAAAAGATTTAGCTTATGAAGGAATACAAGTTTCTATCGCCGAGCTGGTAAAACAAATCGGAGAAAGAGACCAGAAAGATTCTAAACGAAATACTAGCCCGCTACGGAAAGCTGATGATGCATTGATCCTTGATACTTCGGATCTGACGATGAAAGAGCAGGTTGACTTTATTGTAAAAAGAGCGGTAGAAATTTTGAGCGAATGATGATTGTACGAATTGATGAAAGTGCTGGCTTCTGTTGGGGCGTTATTAGAACGATTAAGTTGGCAGAAGCAGAATTGAAAACTAAAGGATCAGACGAGCCATTATACGTTCTCGGTGATATTATTCATAATCCGATGGAAATCGAACGGCTTGAGAGCGAAGGTTTAAAAACGATAACGCACGCTGATCTACCGAATATCAAACGAGGTAAAGTATTAATTCGAGCACACGGTGAACCTCCTGCGACATTTGAGAATGCCCGTCAGCTCGGTATTAATATCGTTGATGCAACGTGTCCTGTTGTTAAGAAAGTTCAGGAGCGTTTAAAAAAATTTTACGACAATGGATATCAGGTTGTTATTTACGGGAAAATCGATCATGCAGAAGTGATCGGACTCGTCGGCCAAACTAATGGAGAAGCCATCGTCATAAAATCGATTGATGAAATTAATCGGGTAGATCTGAACCGGAAAACTGTTTTATTTTCACAAACGACGATGGATAAGCAAACTTTCTACCTGCTCAGAGATGAATTTCAGAAAAGGATTAAAGATCTAATAGTCGAGAGATTTGAAGATCAGGCGCTTGATTTTTACGCGAAGGATACTATTTGTGGACAGGTTTTTGGTCGAGATAAGAAACTCCGAGAGTTTGCACGCGGAAATGAGATCATGATTTTTGTTGCCGGTCGAAATAGCTCGAACGGCAAGGTGTTATACCAAATATGCAAAGAAGCGAATCCTCGAACTTATTTCGTTGAATGTGAAAATGAGCTTCAACCAATGTGGTTCGAAGGGATTAATACTGTCGGTGTTAGCGGTGCAACTTCTACACCTCAGTGGTTAATGGAGCGGATCAAATTAGCAATTGAAGTCATCATTAAATAATTAAAATAATAACCATCAAAGAAAGAATTGTGTTAACAGTGCTTCAGATGACAGGTACTCACACAATGAAACTTTGATAATTGTAAATAAATGTTAGTAGTCACATTTTAGGAGATTTAATGGCAGAAGAGCAGAAGGATACGATCCTGCAGCAACCTACAAATATTGATGATGGTGCATCATCAAAAATTAAAATCACATCTCAAACCACCCCAAAATTCAGTCTTGCAAATATCGAAGAGCGGGAATATTCGGAGGAAGAGTATAAAGCTCTTTCACAATTGTATGATCAAACATTTACCAATATCCAAGAGTATCAAATCGTTAAAGGTAAAATTGTTGCAATTAGGGATAACAGTGTTGCAATAGATATTGGATTTAAATCTGAGGGACTTGTTCCGATATCGGAGTTTCCGAATATAGATGAGTTGAAACCGGGAGATGAGATAGAAGTCTTTTTAGAGAGCGTTGAGAATAAAGATGGACAGCTTGTGCTTTCAAGGAAACGTGCTGACTTCATGCGTACGTGGGAAAGGATCGTTGACGCTTATAATAAAGGGGAAGTACTTACGGGGAAAGTTACACGCCGGATTAAAGGCGGCTTGGTTGTTGATTTGTTAGGATTGGATGCCTTTTTACCTGGCTCTCAGATCGATATTAAACCGGTAAGAGATTTTGATCAGTTCCTTGGGAAATCAATGGAATTCAAAGTCGCAAAAATAAATCATCCAAATGAGAATGTTGTTGTAAGCCATAAAGTTCTTATTGAAGCAGAAGTACAAGAACAGCGGAGCGCAATCCTGAATAGCTTAGAAAAAGGTCAGGTTCTTGAAGGGACTGTTAAAGCGATCACCGACTTTGGTGTGTTTATCGATTTGGGTGGTGTTGATGGCCTTGTACATATCACCGATCTTTCATGGGGGCGAATCAATCATCCTTCTGAGGTAGTGAGACTTGACCAAACAATTAACGTTGTCGTACTCGATTTTGATGAAACAAAGAAACGAATTTCACTCGGTCTTAAACAACTTCAACCGCATCCATGGGAAAACATCGAGAATAAATATCCTACTGGTGCGAAAGTAACCGGTAAGGTTGTTTCGTTAGCAGATTACGGTGCATTCATCGAGATTGAAAAAGGTATCGAGGGATTAATTCACATATCGGAAATGAGCTGGACTCAGCATATCAAGCATCCTTCACAAATGGTTTCGATGGGACAGATGGTTGATGCGATGATTTTGAGTTTAGATAAGGAAAATAAAAAGATATCGTTAGGTATGAAGCAGCTCGAGCCTGATCCATGGCTTACACTTCTGCAAAAATATCCAATTGATTCAAGACATGTCGGAACTGTCCGTAATCTCACCAACTTTGGTGTATTCGTCGAGCTTGAGGAAGGCGTTGATGGATTAGTTCACATCTCTGATTTATCGTGGACAAAAAAAATCCGCCATCCCGGTGAAGTTGTGAAAAAAGGTGATAAGCTTGATATAATAATTCTCGGAATTGATGTTGAGCAGCGACGTATCTCACTCGGTCATAAACAGGTTAAAGAGAATCCGTGGGAGAATTTTGTAGATGTCTATAAAGCTGGAACAGAAACAACCGGTAAAATTGTACGTCTGATCGAAAAAGGTGTTATCGTTGAGATGCCTTTCGGTGTTGATGGGTTTGTTCCGGTGTCTCAGTTGTCATTAACTCAAGTGAAAAACATAGCAGAATCGTTCCGTGTGAATGATGAGATTCCATTGACTGTTGTTGAATTTGATAAAGAATCTAAGAAAATCGTACTCTCTGTTGTCGAGTATCTGAAGCACCGAGAACAAAAAACAATTGATGAGTATGTTGCAAAACACAAGCTGCAGCCGATGACATTGAGGGAAGTTGCCGAAATCTCTACAAAACCGATAGAGCCAATTCCCGAGGAATTCAATGAGCCGCCAACATCAGATTTTATGATGTGATTTCCCGGATGCTATTATCTAATGTTAAAGAGTTGTCTTTTTAGGCAACTCTTTGTATTTTGAACCATGAGAGTTGCATTTCAAACGCTCGGATGTAAATTAAACTTCGCAGAGACATCGACCATTGGTCGTCAATTTTTGCACAGAAACTTTGAGGTCGTTGAACCGGATCAAACGTGTGATGTTTATGTATTGAATACGTGCAGTGTTACAGATCGTGCCGAGCGAGAATGCCGCCAGCTCATCCGACGTATACTGCGGCATTCTCCGCACGCATTCGTTATAGTAGTTGGCTGTTATGCTCAGCTTAAACCGAACGAGATTGCCTCGATTGAGGGAGTCGATCTGATTTTAGGTTCGCAAGAAAAATTTAATCTCCTTCGTTACTTAAACAATCTCAATAAACGCGCTATCCCACAGATTTATGTTTCCTGCATTGATGAAGCTGTAGATTTTATTCCAGCATATTCTGCAGATGTTGGAGGACGGACACGTGCATTTCTGAAAATACAAGATGGATGCGATTATAAATGTGCGTTTTGCACTATTCCTTTGGCACGCGGCGAAAGCCGAAGTCTTCCGATTAAAAATATTCTCAATCAAGCACATCAAATTGCTGAACTGGGATATAAGGAAATTGTACTTACAGGTGTCAATGTTGGAGATTATGGAAGAAAGATTGGATCAAATTTATTCTACCTCATGCTCGCTTTAGAAAATGTGAATGGAATAGAACGAATCCGAATCAGCTCTATTGAACCGAACCTGTTGTCCGATGAAATAATAGATTTCATTTTAGAATCTGAAAAATATTGTAATCACTTTCATATTCCTCTGCAGAGTGGGAGTGATGTTATCCTCAAAAAAATGCAGAGGCGATACCGTACTGAAGAGTACTTAAAATCAATCGAATATATCAAAAGTAAGGACACAGATACCGGAATTGGGGTTGATGTGATTGTAGGATATCCTGGTGAATCTGATGAATTGTTTGAATCAACATACCAATTCCTGAAACAAATGCCGATTTCATATCTGCATGTGTTTACCTATTCCGAGCGCCAAAAAACTTCGGCTGAAAATCTTCCAGAAAAAATTGAACCACGCATCCGACATGAGAGAAACATTATACTCCAAAAGCTTAGTCAAGAAAAACGTGCTGCATTTTATTCTTCTTTTATCGGACGAAAGCTTTCTGTGCTCTTCGAAGGTAACATGCATGATGATTGTATTTCAGGATTAGGTAAAAATTACATCCGTGTGTCAGCCATCGGAGATCATTCACTTGTGAATACAATACAAGATGTTACAATCAATAATATCAAAAAAGATGTTTGTATAGGAGTACTGTCAACAAAATCAAACCTTAAGATACCAATTAATAAATTCGAAGAAACAGTTGTCACACTTTAAAATTTTTCAATGGGAAATACAATGAGATTCATTTCAATATTAATATTGTTAACTGAGTTAGCATTCGCTCAGAACGGTTCTCTCCGCCTCGGGCGGATTAACACAATGGATTATAAGGACAAATCTACAAGTCAACAATCGGCAGTACTGTTTTCTTTTCAGCCAAATGAAAATCTTATGCGCGAAAAGAAAAGTGTCGCACTTGCCGCTATTTATTCGTTCATTCTTCCCGGTATGGGGGAATTGTATGCTGGAAATTATTCAAAGGGTAAATATTTTACAATCGCTGAAGGTCTTCTGTGGATTACATACATCGGATTTGACCGTTATGGTACATGGGTTCGGGACGATGCGCGTAATTATGCTGTGAGACATGCAGGCATCTCACTTGAAGGTAAAGACGATAGATATTTTGTCGACATCGGTGATTATCAAAGTGTTCAGGACTATAATGCGGATATGCTGCGGAATCGTCAGCCGCATAAAGCATTCAATGATCCATCGTATGCATGGAATTGGGATAGTAAAGCTAATCAAGATTATTATTACGATCTCCGTGTCGAGAGTGATTTAGCTTTCAATAATCTGAATTTTGTTGCAGCGGCTATCGGGGTCAATCATCTCATCAGTGCGATCAATGCCGCATTAACTGTAAGATCACAAAACGAAAATCTGGAAAATTTAGGATTACTTGATGTTCATGCTTCGGTAATGGGCGGAATCAATAATCCACATGGAATAATGTTTTCGTTCTCAAAAAATTTCTGATGCGAAATATCAAACTTCTCCTCGAATATGATGGAACGAATTACGTCGGCTGGCAGCGGCAGCAGAATGGGAGAAGTATCCAGGGTGAAATTGAAATAGTGCTTAAACAGATTCTTCAGGAAAGTGTTAATGTAATTGGTGCAGGTAGGACTGATGCCGGTGTCCATGCACGGGGGCAAGCAGCTAATTTTCGTACTGAAACAAAACTCGATCTCTTGGAGATAAAGGGTGGACTGAATGGACTTCTTCCTGAAGATATTGTGGCTCACGAAATTGAGGAAGCTGGGCTGGAATTTCATTCACGCTACAGTGCCAAGGAGCGGGAATATTCATATCGGATTGCCTTAACTCCTTCGGCTCTATTGCGGAATTTTTCCTGGCACGTTAAGTATTCTCTCAGTATTGAGTTAATGCAGCACGCAGCGAATGTTCTTATTGGGACTCACGATTTTGGATCGTTCTGTAAAGCAAACTCCGATGTTGATAATCATAGCTGTATCGTCAGTGTTGCTTCGTGGGAAATTAACGAAACATTTCTGCGTTTTGTGATCCGAGCCAACCGTTTTTTACACGGAATGGTTCGAGCGCTTGTAGGAACAATAGTGGATTTAGGAAGAGGATATATTTCGTTTGATGAATATTTAAAAATATTCGAAATGAAAAATCGATCTGAAGCTGGCATGTCGGTCCCAGCTAAAGGATTAATTTTAGAAAAGGTTTTCTATTAACTATCATAAAAATAATGAGAGGTGTTTATGAATAATCGTTCAAAGATTTACATCGTTTTGATTCTAAGTTTAATAATGTTCGCATTGAATTGCGCGCTTAACATCTTTCCTGATTCGGAAGATATCAAATTAGGCAAGCGGATAGATGGAGAAATTCGGAAGAATCCTCAGGAATATCCAATTCTCCAAAACCGACCGGATGTAAAAGAGTATGTTGCTAACATTGGAAATAAAATCCTTGTTGCTCCCGCGATCACAAAGCGAGGAGTGTATGCTTATCAGTATGAGATCGTCCATAACGATTCAACCATCAATGCTTTTTGTACGCCTGGTGGTTATATTTACGTCTATACTGGTTTATTGAAATTCATTGATAACGAAGCAACCTTAGCGGGAATAATCGGCCATGAAATTGCACATGCAGAGAGACGTCATGCTACCAAACGAATGACTAAAGCATATGGTGCCCAGATATTGCTCGGTTTGATATTAGGTGAGAAACCTTCTCAAGTTGCGGAGATTACAGCCAACCTGTTTACAGGTTTAGCACTTCTTGCTAACAGCCGCTCCGATGAAACGGAAGCTGATGAGTTCTCCATAAAATATCTCACAAGCACTCCATATTATCCCGGTGCGATAACTTTCTTCTTCGAGAAAATGCAGCAGCAAAGGGGAGGGAAAGGTGGAGGGGCGTTGGAGCGGTTACTCTCAACACATCCATTGGATCAAGATCGCATTTCCTATGTTAAACAGGTTATTGCAGCTATCGGTAATCCTGCACCAACAGAAGCAAACACACTCGCTGGGGAATATCAAGTTTTTAAACAAAGATTACCATAGTCAGGTTTTACCACAGAATTAGAGTTCTATTGATATTTGATTTCTATCTCACTTTCTCGTAAATTTCTAACATGGACTTTGAAATTTGTTCAAATTCAACGAAATAATCTAACCTTCCCATGCTTTCAGAGGTTATTGGCAATATTATCTTTATTCTCCTTCTCGTTTTTGCGAATGCTTTTTTCGTTGCGGCGGAGTTTGCAATTGTTAAGGTCCGCTCATCCCAAATCCTCCAAAGAATACAAACTGGTCACAGACGGGCGACTTTAGCAAAGCGTATTGTCGATCATCTCGATGCTTATCTATCGGCTACCCAATTGGGGATAACACTAGCAAGTTTAGGATTAGGGTGGGTTGGAGAACCACTGCTCGCCGATATGTTACGTCAGCCCTTCGAGAATATTGGAATAATGGGTGAAAAAACATTACATGCTTTTACATTTGCGATCAGTTTTGGCATCTTGACATTTCTTCATATCATCTTAGGAGAACTGGCACCTAAATCTCTCGCCATCCGGCATCCTGAAGCGACTACATTAATTGTTTCTTTTCCGTTGCAGCTTTTTTATCGAATATTTCAACCGCTAATCTGGGTTTTAAATGGTGCGGCAAACTTTCTTCTGCGTCTTGTTGGAATTCCCGCATCAAGTTCAAGTGAGCTATTGCATTCTCCGGAGGAGTTAGAAATCATCGTTACAGAAGGCGCCAAGCGTGGAGTTCTTACAAAAACTGAGCAAGAACTGATTTCAAGCATATTTGAATTTTCAGATACCGCGGCGCGCGAGATTATGATCCCCCGCACTTTTATGATAGCTATCGAAGATACAACAAGCAGAGATGACCTTATTCGTATCGTCCTTGAGGAGGGATATTCTCGAATGCCCATATATCATGATACGATAGATAATATCGTAGGTATTATTTATACAAAAGATTTAATCAGTTTGCTTGAGCATCGGGATTTGATTGTGCTGCAAGATATAATTCGCCCCGCGTATTTCGTGCCGGAACAAATCAAGATCAGCAAATTAATGCGGGATCTTCAGCAGCAAAAAATCCACATGGCAATAGTTGTCGATGAATTCGGCGGAACACAGGGAATCGTAACGATGGAGGATATTCTTGAAGAGATAGTCGGTGAAATTCACGATGAGTATGACGAAGTGCTGAAAGAGGTAGAGCAATCGACCGACGGTACAGCATTAGTCGATGCACGAATCGATATTAAAGATTTCAATGATAAATTTAATTGTGATGTTCCTGAAAGTGCGGAGTACGAGACGTTAAGCGGGTTCCTATCTAAATTGACCGGCAAGATTCCTGAAGTGAAAGAAGAAATCACTTACCAAAATCTTCATATCACAGTTCTTAAGAAGAGCCACCGGCGAGTCCGGCAAGTGAAAGTACGAAAAGTTGCAGAAGTTCAGTCGGTTATAAACTTAAATCGCATCTCCGAATGAGGCAAAGATCATTATTTCTTGATTTTTATGAGATGCTTTCCTATTATGTAAGAACAATAATTATGAACATAGATAGATTTGTATGCCGCATTCAAATGCTTTAATCGTTTTTTCAGGGATAGGGAACATTGATCGATCAAATGTTAACGACCCTTTCTCAGCATTGCCTTGGGAAGACCTAGACGCAATATATACTGCCCTTGTCTGGGATATGATACAAAATGCGTCACTCTTAAGAGATATTGATATATTATTTTATCGCAGCAAAAAGGAATTTTCGGATGATTTCGTTTTACCTTTCAAACAGAAGGTAACCCCTCGCGATTTAGATGATTCACCTATAAATACTCAAATTCAGCAAGCAATCGACGATGCTTTTATGATGAATTATCAACGAGTTGTGTTGGTTTTAGATAATAATCCTTACCTCGCACCAAAGATTCTAATAAGAGCTTATGATCAATTAGGATATGATGACGATTGTGTTGTGCTTGGACCAACGTTCGAGGGAAATTACTTTTTAATTGGAATGAAAGCAAACCATAGTAATGTCTTTAGTTGTACTGATATTGATCCGTTGAAGGGACATCACAACATGCTTCAACAACTTTGTAAAATTCCCGCAATGTTTTTCTTGTTGAATCCAATTAACTCGCTCAATTCGGGAATCAATTTATTAAAGTTTAAGCGGACGATGGAGAAGTATGACAAGGGTGATTCTGAGTTCCCAAGTAAGACTTTCGGGATTTTTAGAATGCTTGAGAAGAAATATCGATTTCGAAAAATATTTTCATGAAATATGGTCTCTTCGGTGGGACATTCAATCCACCACACATAGGACATTTGATCGTTATCGAATCTGTACGTAATGCACTCAAGTTTGATAAAATATTTTTTATACCATCGGCGCAACCGCCTAACAAACCGGGCATGTCGCTCGCACCTCCGTCGATGAGGTACGAAATGACCAAATTAGCAATACAAGGGAATGTTGGTTTTGATGTCTCGGATATTGAAATCAAACGGCAAGGACTATCCTATACGATAGATACACTCGAAGAATTCGTTGCTCGTTATCCAAAGGCGGATTTCTCGCTTATCATAGGTGCTGATAATTTATTAGAGTTCGAAACGTGGAAGGCACCCGATGAAATAATCACTAAAGCCGATTTGGTTGTGATGAGCAGGCCCGATTTTCCTATTCATAATATCAAAAGAAATTATTCTCGCCATGCGCAATTTCTAAATGTTCCATCCATTGGAATTTCGAGCACGGATATTCGCAGGCGTGTGAAAATGGGGCGTTCTATTCGCTATCTCGTACCTTTAACTGTTGAACAATTTATCCACCACAAAGGTTTATATAAAGAATAAATTATGAATATCACTCGAGGATTATTTCTTCTATTTTTTTATTTAATTCTATCCAACTCAAGTTTTGGATATGTGAAAATTTCAAACATAAAAAAAACGTTGCCACTCGACGGTCTGCCTGGTGTTGTATCGAAGACTCGTGACAACAGTCATTATCTCCAAGGCAGGGTTATAGTAAGGTTGAATACTTCTGTAACGCTTGGTAAAACAAGGAACGCTTTTGGCATTTCTTCAATTGATAATTTTCTGCAAAAGTATTCTATTCAATCGGTAGATAAATTATTTCAAGATTTTCTGGTTGATAGTGAAGGACGTCGAGTCGAGATGTCGAAGTTTTATGTCATCCATTATACATCACCCATAGATGCATTCGGCGTTGCAGAAGAAATATCTCAGCTTCCAGAAGTTCTTTATGCAGAACCTTGGTTCGTTTATTATACCAATGATGTAACGCTCTGTTCTCCGAATGATCCACATTTTACAACCCAGTGGGGGTTGAAAAAAATTCTTGCTGATAGTGCTTGGTGTATCTCTCAGGGTGATACCTCTGTTGTAATTGGCATTATCGATACGGGAGTTCAATGGGATCACCTCGATTTGAATGCAAATATTTGGATCAATCATAAAGAATATGGCGGCGGCAAGGAATCAAACGGAATCGATGATGATAACAATGGAAAAATTGATGATTGGCATGGCTGGGATTTTGGCGGTGCAAATCTCAACAATCCGATTGGTGATAACGATCCATCACCCAAACCATCTGCAGGTGACAGAGCAAAGCATGGGACACACGTGGCTGGTATTGCATCAGCAGTTACTGACAATAGCATCGGTGTTGCTGGTATCGGTTATAAGTGCAAGATTCTTCCAGTAAAGGTATCATTAGACGATGATCTTAACCAGGGGATATACTATGGTTTTCATGGAATATTATATTCGGTCTTGATGGGTGCAAAAATTATCAATTGCAGTTGGGGTGGTGAAGGTGGCTCACAGTTCGAACAAGAAATTATCGATACCGCTGTTGCTCGCGGCGCTCTGGTGGTTGCGGCTGCTGGAAATACTGGAAAAAATTTATTGCATTATCCCTCGAGTTATCGCGGAGTTTTATCAGTTGCCTCAACAGCATCAAATGATGCAAAATCGAATTTCTCATCTTATAATTCAGAGGTCGATGTGTGTGCGCCGGGCGAAAATATTCGGAGTACATATTTTCCCAGTACTTACGATTATTTATCGGGGACATCTATGTCCACTCCATTCGTTGCGGGCCTGGCAGCACTCGTAAAATCACACATCCCTGATCACACTCCGATCCAAGCCGGCGAGCAAGTTCGCGCTACTTGTGATGATATAAATTCTATCAATCCATCGCATGCATTTTTACTTGGGAAGGGAAGAATTAATGCGTATAAAGCAATAACGACTTCTACACCATCATTGCGAATGATTTCTCTTTCAATTAGTGATTCGATTGGTGGAAATAATAATAAGATTCCCCAGCCAAATGAGACAATCTCTTTAACTGTCTTCATCAAGAATTTTTTAATTCCAACAAGCTCTTCAGCAACAATTACTCTGAGTGCTACAAACGATCCCTATGTTGAGATGCTTACGTCAAGTTATCCAATCGGGGTAGTGAACATGCAAGAAACAAGAAGTAATGCTTCGGCACCATTCAGTGTTAAAATTAAAAGCAATATTCCCCCATCGTACAGAGTTCAGTTCACATTGACGATCACTGATGTGGCAACGAGTTATTCTGATTTTCAACTTTTTTCTATTCTTGTTAATCCGACATATGCCACACACACCGTCAATAATGTTGAAGTTACTCTAACGAATATCGGAAGGATTGGATTCCTCGATTTAAGCAATAACCACGGCAGTGGATTTGTCTATGGGGGCGGGAATCAACTTTTTGAAGGCGGATTGCTTGCTGGGTATTCATCTAGTAAATCAATTAGTGTTGTACGAAACGATTCTTGTTCTCAATGCCAAAATGACGATTTTACCTCGACAGGGATGTACAACATTATTTCGCCTGGGATTATTTCTAACGAGGATGGAAATACTAAATTCTCAGATGCAAGTGCTCCGTTTGTAAATAGAATTGGCTTATCGATTTCCATGTCTTCACATGCTTTCACAACTCCTACTGATAGTAATTACGTCATTCTCCGGTATGAGATTCAGAATGTTTCTGGTAATACGATCTCGAATTTTTATGCGGGTTTATTTTTTGATTGGGATATCCTCGGAGACCAAGCGAATTACTATTTATATAATAAAACTTCATTTGATTCAACGAGAAATTTAGGATATGCGTGGAATGTTGGAATGCCAAACTCGGTATACTGCGGTGCGAGCGTTCTCGAAGGACCTGCTAAATATCATGCATTAATTAATAATAGTTCAATTGTTCTGAGTCGAGATGCAAAATGGTCGTGGCTAAGTGGAAATGTTGTAACCACCGATTCCATTCAAGATATACATTTTGTTGTTTCGTCAGGTCCGCATACAATACTAAATGGTGATAAGCGTACTATTGGTTTTACGATAATAGGGGGGAAAAATCTTGCTGATTTACAGAAAAGCTCGGATTCTGCTCTTGTCAAGTGGGATTATATTAAAATGGCAACAATTCTCCCGCCAACACGTCCGAGGGTATCGATTCCTATTCATCAAAATCCCGTTTTTTCAAGATATGCTGATCTGTATGCGACCTCGTATGATTCACTTGCGGCTACACCTCTCATGCTCTTATCAGTAGATAGTTTACATCAGGATACGATTGCTCTCGAAAAAATAAATTCCAACATCTTCAAAGGTAAATATGAATTTTCATCTAGTGGTGCGGTTGGTATTTCGTTGTATGCAGTCGGGATGAATGGATTGGATACAACAGTTACCCGCGAATTAAACGTTCAGTTAGTGAAACCAGGTGTGTCCTCAGAAGTTTATAGTTTAGATGGTAATGCAAGTATCCAGATACCGCCGGATGCTATTCAAGAGGAAACTTATTTTACCATCATCCCCGATCAAAGCTTTGAGAAAAATATCTCTAACATTTCTTATTCATTTGGTCCCGCAAGAAATTTTGATGAGCCGCTCACGCTTACATTTAAGTACAATACTTCATCTTTACATGAAGGGAAATATCCTTGTATTTACAAAATGGTTGGAAATCGATGGACTCCCATTGAGAGTTGGATTAATCCCCAATTGAAAATTATTCAGGCATCTGTCAATTCGCTTGGGACATATGCCTTAGGGATAGATGATAATAAGTTAACTAAACTTATACCAGAAGAATACGCTCTGGAACCGAACTATCCTAATCCATTCAATCCTGAGACTAAGATTCGATTTTCTCTTCCTAATCCCGGTGTAGTTAGATTGACTATTTATAACACACTTGGTCAGGAAGTGAGATCGCTTTTAAATACTGCATACTCCATGGGTTATCACGAGGTTGTGTGGGATGGGCGAAACAACACATATCATGATGCTGCAAGCGGAATTTATTTTTATAGAATGTCTGTAGTTGATCAGATCACAGCGAGACAGTTTTTTAATAGTACAAGAAAAATGATATTACTTCGATAAGGACAAACGGCGATGAAAAGATTTTATCATTATTTAATAATTATTACACTAAGTTGTTTTACTTTCTCATGTAAAGAAAAAGTGAATGAACCACCACCGCCAGATGATAATCAATATATAAATCAAGGCTGGGAGGCGTTCGGTAAACGTGAGTACCAAACTGCACTTGATAAATTTACTGAGGCGCTGCGGATGGATTCATCAATAGCTGATGCTTATAATGGCGCGGGTTGGTCGAGTGGGAAATTGAACTTGTTGGATAACGCTGTAAAATATTTTTTATCGGGTAAATCTAAACCAAATTCATCTCTTGATATTAGTGCCGGTCTTTCTATTATCTACAACGCAAAAAAAGAATACAACCTTTCTATCAGTGAAGCATTTGTGATATTCCGGACGAATCCCGAATGGGTTTTTAGTCGAGATACTTCTGTTAATAAGTTTGATTTAAGAATAATTTTAGCAGAAAATTATTTTGCATTGGGTAACTTTGAGATTAGTTATGAACATGTAAAATTATTAAATCCTACATTCAATATAAATTTTAGAACCATGGAGGGACAGACCGTCCTTGCCCACGAAATTGAGAGATTAAGGAATATATTTTAAATTCAATCCGACCATTCAAGCAAAAAAAGACGGTAGCATCCGTTTTTCTGGGGTAATCAAGTTCCTGTAAGTGTATGCAATGTACTAAACTTTTTCTTATTTAAATAATCAAAATGCGCTGACCTCAAAGCTAACAGATTATTAGCACCCTTAACACTCCAAGACATTCCCTGTCGTTTGAAACGACGTTTGACCAAGTTATCGACAAGCTTCTCAACAACTCCACTGCCACGGATAGCAGTACGATGATACTTAAGTCCATCACTGTTGTTTTTCAAATACTGGATAACCTCCTGGATAGACCGGCGTACTATGCATGGACTACAAGAAGCAATCTTCTGAAGTCGCATGAACACTTCTTGGGTATGTCCACGACATAACTTTTGAACAATCTCCGATACTGTCTCCTGTGCTAGGACGTTTGATAATGAACGCTTGACATGATACAAGTCCAATACTGATCGAGCGTCTGGAAAATGATCTGACCGTAGCTGTCGTAACCCTACGGAACCATCACTAATAAATGTAGTCTTATTGTTGGGATCATATCCGTCACTACGGCACTTTGCATACCATCGCTCTCCAAATACTTTCACCCGTGAAATCTCAGCATAAACTCTGGG
>JASEHD010000085.1 GCA_030019075.1 Bacteroidota bacterium | reverse complement strand
CTTGTAATCAGAAAACATTTTGCCATTCCAGTCTCCGTATATTGTTATTCCTTCTTTTTTAGAATTCTCCCTGAGTTTGCTTTTCCATATTCCAGTAAAAGGCCAAAAGGCTCTTGAACAATTTATAACAGGTAATTTCACTATAAGTTCTTTTATGGTATCTGGTTGTTCATCAAAAAATTTATTTAATTCATCCTTCAGTTTCCGATTCTTTTCTACAACTTCCTTTGTCTCGTAGAATATAACTATTAGTTTCCCTTTTACCATATCAAGAGTTAGAATTTTATTCTCCCCTGATTTAACCTCAAAAGATGAAGCCACTATTCCAATTTCCAAACCTTCTGAAAAGGAAACTGTTGTCAAAGATATACTAAGAAATACAGTCATTATAATGAAAATAGTTTTTTTACTCATCTTTTTCATCTGTCATCATTTCTCCCTCTTTAGATACCAATACCAATTTGCTCCTTCTCGCCAAGCAGCTAAAGGGATATAGTTTTTCGATATCGCTTTCATAACATTTTTGGAAACTTTCCCTTTTTCGATTATTTCCTTTCCCGCCTGTTCCAATGATTCCAAAACTTTCTTTAAATACTCCTTACCATAGGGAGACCCATACAGCCCTTCCGCTCCTGGCCGCAGAATGGTGGCGATGAGCGGCGTGTGTGAACCCCTAGCCATCCCTTTAAAAGTCTCAACTAATGGCTTGAAATGTTCTATCTCAGGAAGTCCACAAACAGAAAAAAGAACCATATATCGTTCCTTTTTATTTCTTAAGGGATGTCTTGTTAGATTGCAATAGGGGATGAAATAAGGCAAAATAATTATAAATCGTCTATCAAGAAGTGCCTTTAACTTGGCTGGAATTGATTCAATATACAATGGAAATGCATAGACAGTCAAATAGGCATTGCCTATCTTTTCTAACAAGTCATTTGCATCATCTTTAATCACGCATACGCCATCTGTTTTAGTCCAGCAAGTAGAGCACCCTCTGCAAGGCTCAATATTGATATGCTTATCATAAATGTTAATAACTTCTACTTCTGTTTCTGCCTTCTCAAATCCTTTAAGCAAATATTGTAAGTAGAAAAATGTAAACCCCTTTTCCTGGCGAGGACTTCCATTTATAACAAGCACTTTATCAGGTTTCTTCCAGATTCTCTTCTTAGGATCTTCATAATCTGCAATTTTTTCCTCAATTTCTGGTATATCAATTTTCTTTCCAAACACTTTATCCATCTGCTTTAAGTATGATAATGGACCTTCAATGCGATATTTTCTCGTTATCAGTCCCCAAAAACCATTAAGTCTTCCACTTGCAATATCAAGCCAGACAGAAACTGGAGAATAAATTTTAATAGAAGGGGATTCATGCTCTCCTTCGTGATACTCCGCTTTTCCTTTTGCTATAGAAATATAGTAATGAAAAGTCTGTTCTCCTTCCTTCAAAATAAACTGGTAAATAGCTTCAAAATCTGGAAATCGCTCCCAGTCGTAATAATTAACCATATAGCTGAACAGAGTGGATAATATTTCTTTGGTTGATAGCATTTTAATCATTTCTTTCTCCCCTTAAGGTTTTCGGGCAATTTCGCCTAACGTGCTTTGTAAAAAAGACGTGCCGTTGCGAACTCTCATTGACTAATTTTCTGTGAAGCAACGGCATGTAATGAGCACAATTATTTTTCATATAATAAAGCGAATGACTTTTTTACAATTGTTAGCTGCTGTGCTTTTTAGGGAAACAACTATTAAATAATTTTTGCTTCTCGGCAAGCGTGCAAAATAAAGGAAGTATCTTTGCATTTCTCTAGAATCTCATAGTTATTCTTGAGAAATTGAATTTTATTCAAAGAGATACTGTCTTGCTTGAGTTGGTCAATTAGAGCGGTAGGAACAAAGTAAAGCTCGAATGAATCGCTCCCAAGCGGATGCAAGCCAATAACCACATCTGAGGTTACTATTGATTGTCGATATTTTTTTACGTCAGATTTGTACGTTCTATCAGCACCGCCACGCACACCGCCTGTAAAAGAAATTGACTTCTGAGCGGTTTTTACTTGCGCACGGATAATTTCTTCTTTTTCGTTTTCTTTCGGTAAGACAATAATAATGTCGTAAGTGGAGAGGGGTAGATCAACGAGGGAAACATTTTGATACTTCTTCATAAGTATCCCAACGACAATATGTTCGTGGGCAAAGCCATCTACAGATGCCTGTCGTCCAGTATTTTCTCGGTCAGGCATATTCACCTTGATTTTTTCTGAGAATTAAAACCCAATCTGTATTTATTCTTTCCTCTCTTGGTACCTTGATGAAATGCTTTATAATTTCAGAGCCAAAGTAGTTTTCAATTGAGAACCCAGTATGTTCTGCTATTTCCATTAGGTATTTCCAATTCTCAAATAGCTCGCCACGTATTCTGTTATTACCAACAACAACCGCATAGCGAGCGTTTGGTTTCAAAACGCGATGTACTTCGATGAAATTCTTTTGCATATCCTGCAAATACTTAAAAGCGATGTATGAACGTCTTGGGTCTTTATTGAATATCTTTGCAAGCACTTTATCTGCAATAGCAAAGCCTATTGAGTGAAGCGATTTATACTCAGACTGTATAACACTTTCAGTCCCGACTTGGATTTTTTTAAGAGGATTTAATGAGCCTTCTGCAAGTCCAAGCCAATAGCTTTCGAGTTGATGTGTGCGAGGATAATCAACAGCGTTAGCATATGGAGGTGATGTAATTGCAAGGTCGAAAACATCGTCTTTATATTTGACGTGCCTTGCATCCATATCATTTGGGAAAATTACGCTCACATTATTAGTGTTTGCTTGGGAGAAATCTATCATCTTTGGTGTGTTCCGCAGAACGACTTCAGCAAATCGTTTAAGAGCGTCTGCAGGCAGAACCTGTTTGTTGAGTTTTTTCCTTATGACCGTTCGGGTGCAATTGTCATCAGCGTTGGAGACTGAGCGAATGATAGAAGAAAGGCAAACCCTGAAGAAATTTTTGATGTCTTCTTCGGTTTCCAGTGCTTCAATTGATTTTTTGATATAGGCAAGCTCTAAAAGTATTTCACGCTTAAACCAGTTGTCTCGATATGGAAATTTTGGAATATCAGATTCTTTGATTTTATGTGACTGATAATTAACTATGGAACGTAAAATAGACTTTTGGGTTCGTTTTAGCTCTGCCTCGTCAAGAGAAGTAGTCTTAACCTTTGCGAGAAACCGAGAAAATGGATCGACATCAACACCAACTGAATGCCTGCCGCATAGCATTGCTTCAATGTTAGTAGTAGCACTCCCTGCAAAAGGATCAAGAATTAAATCGCTGGGCTGCGAATAGCGTTTGATAAGCCAGCGTGGCAACTCAGGAAAAAACTTTGCGGGATACTTATGGAGACCATGAGAATAAATACTCTGATTATAACTTATGAAAAGAAATCTATCGGCATCATTGACAGGAAGATTAACTGGAATTTCACCATCTACACGAACGATTTTTTCACCAAACTCGTTGACAATTTCCTTGACGTTGTCAACTTCTACATCAGGAAATAATGTCAGTCTGCTTTTTTCCAGAAAACCGTTGCGGCGACGAAAGTTTCTTTCGACCTTCGCCTTTATTTCATCAAGCGAAATAGGGTAGAATTGCATAGTTGACATAAAATGATATGGTTGATTTAAGAGTCGGCAATAAATTAAGCAATTTGATGGAAGAAAGCAAAAATTATAATTCAAGGGAATTGGGATTACTTCACACCTAAAAAGCATAGCAGTTAACGTATAGCAAAATCAATGGCGTTTTAATGTCCATTGTTTTGCTTGTTAAATGAAGTACCAAAACATTATAATAAATTTAATGATTACACTAATTAAAATTTTTGCCAGTAAGAAAATAATGGAAGGGCTAGTTTTATCCCGCCCAACCTTATTAACGAAGCAGATAAATCAGCATGATGATAAACCAAAAAACTTTTGACAGAATCTTGGCAACATCTACCGATATATCCACTTTCAGATCGAACTTTCTCATAGCTTTCGCCTTTGATAAAGCCCGAGCCGGCTCAGGCGTTAATCCTGAAGTATATTTATCGTGCCCATGGCTGGCACTATCTCAATGCTGTGTACATCGGCATATCGAGGCGGACAATATATTGGATGAGATACCCATTGTGTGGGTAGTACTCACCGTGTATTGCCCTTCAGCTAAGCGGAATCGCTCAACCGTGGGTCGATTCTCCGACCCATACCGTATTGGATGAGTTCACCTCACCTTGCGGGTATCTTTGATGATTTGGTATCATCGAAACTTGCTGGCAAAAATTTTATGTTTTGGTATTTTGTTTAACATCTGTAATGACGACATATGTCGTTGTTATTCTTTTTAGTTTATTCTTCAATTAATTTTTTCTTTTCCGAATTATCCTCTGAATCAAGCTTTTTTGCAATAAAATCCAAAGGACTTCTAATTGTTCCAATATGTTGCTTACTTACGTGCGTATAAACTTCTGTCGTCTTTGAGCTTTCGTATCCAAGTAATTCCTGTATATACCGCAAATCTGTACCTTGCTCCAAAAGATGCGTTGCAAATGAATGTCTCAACGTGTGCATCGAAACAGGTTTTGTAATTCCTGCTTGTTTAACTGCCCGCTCAAATACGTGCTGTATACTTCGTGCAGCTAAATGATAATTTATTTTTGCCCCGGTGAATAACCATCCAGATTTTCCAGGATTATATTCTTTCCAGTACCGATGCAGTGTTTCTCTGAGCGATATCGGCAGCATTGTATACCGGTCTTTCTTTCCTTTTGCACCGCGAATGTGGATCATATTCCGGTCTACGTCAAAATCTTCCACTTAACTGCTTTAAAAATTCTTAATACCTCATCCTCATTTAAGATATCCGGTAGTTTCTTTTCCATCTGTGGACGGGGCAATTTACCAATCACAAATGGTTTATTGTATAACACCACGTACAAAAACCGCAATGCATTAAATACCTGATCGTCTTGTGGCTGTAGTTTCTGAGGCGCATCTCGCGTCTTACAGTCTCATAGAATCCACTCTTTTTCGCAGGGTCCCCCACGAATTGATCTCCACATTTAATGATACATCGGTAATTATTATGTCAATAATAAAAAACTTGTTTGATTGAAAATCAACAACGGCTCATCTTTCGTATATCCCTGTAACCTTAGCTGTTGCGAGTACTCTGCCTTCAAGCATTTTTTCAAATGCAACCAAGCTCGTGTTGGCTGTGAGATCGAGCTTTTCTACATCGAGTGCGTAGAGTGTTACAACGTACGGGTGAGGACCAGATCCTTTTGGTGGCTGCGGTCCGCCGTATCCAAGCTCGCCGTAAGAATTGTATAACTCTTTCGTTCCTGCCGGCATCTTTTTACATGAAATACCTTCGGGCAGTGATGTTACCTCATTCGGGATGTTAATTACTAACCAGTGTACCCAGTCCCGTGCAACCGGATGAGGATCGACGATGGAGAGAGCAAAAGATTTCGTCTCTTCGGGCGGATCAGTCCATGTAAGCGGAATGGAAATATTTTTCCCGCCAACCACGCCAGAGTGAGCGTACTTAGTCGGGATTGGTTTATTATCCGTAAATGCAGATGAGGAGATATTCATAGCGTCAACCCCCTTTATTAAAAATTTTATTATTTCTTTTTTGTCTTGAAACTTGCGATGGCTCTGTCAACAGTTTCGTATGTATCGAACACCTTAACAAGCTGGGTGATAACAAAAAGGTTCTGCACCTTTTTACCAACCCGAGATAAGCGAAGCTCACCCTCAGCATTACGCATCGTGGTTAATCCAGCGATGAGCGTTCCAAGCCCTGAGCTATTCATATAATTCACGCCGCCAAGGTCAATTACTACTTTCTTCACTTCATCGTTGACCAAGCTGCGTATCTTATCCCGGAGGTTAGCAGTATCTGGCTCACCCAGTAAATCGCCTTTCAGTGTTAAAATTGCGACTTCACTATCCATTTTTTCTTTAATTTGCATAAAATATCCTCGCTAATAATTGATGTGTAAAAATGTTATGCTCAATCATACGAAAGTCTTTATTAAAAATCAAATCATTCGATTTTTACAAAGTTATTTTGTAGATTCCATTAACATTATGGCACAGAAAACAATAGTCATTCTTGGCGGCGGTATCGGTGGAATCGTAACAGCCCGTGAGCTCCGCAAGCATCTTGGGACACAACACCGAATTATACTCGTTGATAAAAACGCTTATCACACCTTCCAGCCATCATATCTTTGGTTAGTTGTGGGGTGGCGGACGCATGCAGCTATTACTAAACCTTATTCAGCAATAGAAAAGTATGGGATAGAAATTTTTCAAGCTGCTGTACAAAATATATATCCCGAACATCGTAAAGTTGAAACCGAAAATGGAACGCTTAAATACGATTATCTCGTTATAGCACTCGGAGCAGATTCAGATTCACAAATTATACCGGGACTCGATAATACAGTTAACTCTTTTTACACATTCGAGGAAGCAGTGGAATTGAGCAAGATCATTCCCGTATTTTCAGGAGGAACAATAGCAATTGTGGTCACAAGTGACAACTATAAATATCCTCCCGCTCCATACGATGCTGGTTTTTTACTTGCCTCGTTTTATGCAAAGCGCGGTATTACTAACGTGAAAATAAAAATTTATACACCAGAAAAACAACCACTTGAATTTATTGGACCTGAAAATAGTCATACGTTGGAAATGTTATTGAAAACGCACGGCATCGAATTGTTCACTGATCATAAGCTGACAACTGTAGAGTCATCTACAAAAACTTTGACATTCGCTAATTCAATTAAAACTAATTACGATTTATTGATTACGATACCGGCATGTTCACCACTTAAATTATTGACGAATTCCAAACTTACAACCAATTCTGGTTGGATTGAGGTGGATAAATATAACATGCGGACCTCCGACCAAAATATTTATGCTCTGGGTGACAATACCAGAATCGAATTCGATAGAGGTATTCTATTACCAAAAGCTGGTATTTTTGCGAACAATCAGGCAGAGATTGTCGCATACAACATCGCACATGAAATAATGGGAAACACACAACGTAAAGCTTTTTCTGGATATGGATTTTTCTTTATTGAAACCGGCAATTCACGTGCGGTAAACATTCATGGTAATTTTTTCACAAAACAGTCTCAGTCATTAACTATGAACGAACCAAACGTTACATTCCACTGGGGAAAGGTTGTACTTGAAAGGTATTGGTTATGGCGTTGGCTGTAAATTGGGATACGATAAAATCTTTTTCATTGAGGAACTTATTTGGGTAAAAAGAATGTGAAATTATTGGAACTCATCCTTTTGTGTAGATTGCATGTTAGTGAAAGAGATACGGTGGATAAGGTAAGGATGAGTGTTCAGCCGCTGTGGTGAAAACTGCAGCGGTTTTTTATTTTTCTGCACCTCGATTAAAATTCTTTGCATATCATACAATTTTCTCGTATATTTTCTTACATTTTATACATTTTTACCATTTTAAGGATAACTGCTCCATGCCGTTGATGACTAAAATACGTGAGAGACTGGCTATTGTTTTCTCAATTTTCGCCGGAGTATTTGTTGTTTATATAGTACTCGATTGGGGAATGGGTATCACTGACCTAAAACAAACTAGTAACCAGGCAGAATCTCAGGAAGTAGGCAAAATCGATGATCATCCAATTACTTATAAGGAGTTCTCCGAATTACTTCGCCGGGCACTCGATAATCAAAAAACTCAGACCGGTAGTGAGCCTGACGAGAATCAACAGCGGGCTATCCGGGATCAGCTTTGGAATCAATTGATTGAGCAAACTCTGTTCGATGATCAGATAGAACAACTCGGAATAAAAATAACCGATCAAGAAATAATAGACTGGGTACGGGGAGAAAACCCACCCGATTTTTTGAAGCAGCAATTTACCGACACAACTGGCACCTTTAATCGTCAAGCATACGACGGAGCGATTATGGATCCCAAAAATAAACCAATCATGGTGCAGCTTGAAAGCGCATTAAGGAAACAACGCCAGCGAGAAAAACTTCAAAGTCTGATAACTGCAAGTGTACAAGTTAGCGAAAGCGAAATTCATCAGCGATTCACCGACCATAATATTAAATATGAAGTCGAATATGCTTTCTTTGATCCAAACATTCTTGTTAAAGATGATGAAGTTCAAACATCCGATGACGAGCTTCAACGATTTTATAAAGATAATCTGGATGATTACAAAATCGAAGCCACACGTAAATTTAAATACGTACTCTTCCATGAAATTCCCTCTCAGTCCGATACTAACGATGTGACAACCGAAATGGAAGATATCCTGAATCGTGTACAGGCGGGTACTGATTTTGATACACTTGCAAAAATTTACTCAGAGACTCCCCCATTCGATGAATATCGTGGACATGGTGCTTTCAGTCCAGAAATAGAAACAGCGATTTTTAAAGCAAAAGCCGGCGACATTGTTGGACCTATTAATGACAGAGACGGTTATCATCTGATTAAAATAAAAAACTTCCAACCAGGGAAAGAAGAGTATGTTCATGCAAGCCATATACTAATTAATATTGAAAACAACGATAGTACGGCAGCATTGAACCTGGCAAAAACAATTTTATCTGAAATAAAAAGCGGTAAGGATTTTTCTGAGCTTGCACGCACACACTCTAAGGACCCTGGTTCCGGGGCAAAGGGTGGCGATCTCGGATGGTTTGGCAAAGGACGAATGGTGAAGCCATTTGAAGAAGCAGCATTCAAAGGTAAACCAGGTCAAGTTCTCGGTCCCATTAAAAGTCAATTTGGTTACCACATAATCAAGGTGCATTCAAAAGATAACCGCGAAGTAAAAGTAAGCGATATTCATATGACGATTCGCTTGAGTTCAAGAACCCGAAGTGAAATCTCGCAACGTGCTCAGGATTTTTCATACCTATCTAAAGAAGGATCATTCGAAAAAGAAGCCGCCCAAAGCCGATACAACATACTCGAAACACAATCTTTTCAACAAGATGCCGTTATTCCGGGTATCGGGATGAACAATGCTGTCAATAAGTTTGCGTTTAAAAACAAACTCGGCACTGTTAGTGAGCCGTTCTATATTCAGAAGAATTACGGTGTCTTCATGGTATCTGAAGTGAAAGAAGCCGGAGTCCGACCGCTTGATGAAGTCAAAAATGTCATCGAAAGTCGTGTGAAGCGCGAGAAGAAAAACGAAAAAATTAAAACCATGGCAGCCGAGCTACGTCAATCACTCAAATCAACTGATAGTTTGCAAATGTTATCAATAAAAAATCCTCAGGTAAGCGTTCAGCATTTAGAACCGTTTAACTTAGGAAGTGGTTACATACAAGGTATCGGACGAGATCTTGGCTTTATGGGTGGTATTGAATCACTAAAACCTGGTGAATTATCTAATCCAATTTTAGGCTCACGAGGTGTATATTTAGCAAAAGTAATTTCAAAATCTGCCTTCGACACAACTGCCTATGGGCAGTCAAAGATTTCTTTGCGTAGTCAAGTCCTGATGGAAAAAAAGAATCGCTTTTTCTCAGAATGGTTTGATCAGCTTAAAAAATCAGCCGAGATTGTTGATAAACGGGATTTGTTCTATAGATAATTCTAACTGATTTCTCTGTAAAAAGGATTTATCACATGCGCTGTCTCAGCGCTTGTATATTGCTGATCTTCTCAACTTTGAATCTTTCAATCGCAGGAGAAGCATCTTCTATTTCCTTTTATGGTTCATATACAACTTCATCAAAACTATTTCACCATCCTGACGATGTTGATGAGTCGGTGCGAAATCAATTTTTCCCACTCGACAATATCATAAGTGCGGGCATAGATTTCCGCTATTCCTTTATCGAAGATTATCTCCAAGTCGGTTTAGGCATCGAATATATTTCAAGAATTAAAAAATTTACTATCCCATTCGGTACATCAAAGAAAATTCCCGTTACAGATGGGTTTGTTGTTTATCCACTCGAGTTTACAGGTTACTCCTCAATTCCAACTGGTTCAGATAACTGGGAATTCTATTTGGGTGGAGGGGGCGGTATGTACATTGGAACACGAGCGTATGAAATTGCAAATGAAAAATCCATTACTATAAATAAAAAACTTGGATGGGGCATTCATATCCTGACGGGTGTACAATATAGAGTTTTTCAAAATATTTCATTACGAAGCGAATTAAAATTCAGAGATGTACAATTCGAAACAACAACTAAATTCGCTACGGCTGAAACACAATTCGATGGTGAAACGATACCGCTGGAGGCGGAACCTTCAACTGCCCGTTTCAACATTGATGGAATGACACTCAACATCGGCATAGCGCTGCAATTTTAATGACCACGAAAAAAAACAATCTGATTTACTTAACGGGTTTCATGGGAAGCGGAAAAAGCACAATCGCTCCGATTCTTGCAAATACCCTGGGTTACTCGCACGCCGATATTGATCAAGAGATAGAATGTTTGACGTCTAAATCAGTAACCAGCATTTTCTCTGATTTTGGTGAAGATTATTTTCGTGAGATTGAACGCTCCCTCCTTCTCGAATTAAGCAACCGCGATTGTTATGTGATTTCTTTAGGTGGAGGGACTATTGCAAACGCCACAAATCTGAAGATAGTGAAATCATCAGGTATCCTGATTTACCTAAAAACTGACGTGGAACAAATTCAGCGCCGCTTAAAATTCAAAAAAGATCGCCCACTAATTCAATCCGCAAATAAAACATTACTTACTGATGATGAACTCCGTTCAAGGATCACTTCCTTGATAGCAAAACGGGAACCCTACTATGAAAAAGCAGATATCGTTATCACAACCACCAAACAACGGGTAGGAATTACTGTTGATGAAATCGTTTATCGTTTAAAAAATTATATCAAATGAAAACAATCGTAAAACAAACCATCAAACTGGGTTCAAGGAGTTACCCGATTTGTCTCGGAAATAGAATCATCAATCACTTGGCAGAAGTTGCATCGGCAGAAAGCATTCCGAAAAATATTGCAATCATTACTGACCAACACGTCGCTCCGCTTCATCTGAAACGTGTTGTAGACATACTTAGAAGACATGATTTTAGGATCGCAGAAATCTTGATTGCTCCGGGTGAACGACAAAAATCAATTCCTACCGCGACCAAGATTATTACCAAGCTCGTTAAATCAAATATTGAACGCGAGTCTACACTTTTTGCTCTGGGTGGCGGTGTTGTTGGCGATGTTACCGGATTTGTAGCGGCAACCTATCGCCGCGGGGTTCAATTGGTTCAATTACCAACGACCTTATTAGCGATGGTGGAAAGTTCTATTGGTGGAAAAACTGCCGTGAATCACCCGCTGGCAAAAAATGCTATCGGCGCTTTTTATCAGCCAAAATTCGTTTTCTCGGATGTTCAATTCCTGCAAACGCTTCCAAGCCGAGAAGTTATTTGCGGCTTAGGTGAAGTTCTGAAGTATGCAATCCTTGACAAAAATATATTTAATTTCCTTTATGAGCATCTCAATGAAATTTTACAGCTCGATTTGGATGTTACTCAAGAATTAATTTTACTTTGTAATACATATAAGGCAAAGCTAATTGAAACCGACGAGTTTGAGAAAGACACAAAAGGTGGCAGAACGGTTTTAAACCTTGGCCATACAATCGGTCATGCATTGGAAAATCTATCAAAATATAAACTGCATCATGGTGAAGCAGTTTTGATTGGTTTAAAGTGGGAGCTTGAAATTGCGGGTAAGGCACAGATAATCGATCAGAATTATTTCGAAAATATTTCCTCGCTACTTGAGCGTGTGGCTTATCATCCAAAATTAAATTTCCTCAATTACGAAACACTCATCCGGCAAATATTTAAGAATGGAAAGAAAGCGCGGTTTATTCTTCCTCAGACCTTTGGGAAAGTCTTCATCACAGATAAGCTTAAACCTTCCTTGATAAAAGCAGTCATCAAGCGACAGTTAGGCAAATAACAAAGAAACCGCATCCCAATCGTTCGGAAATTCAACGTTTAGAAAATTCCCTGATTATTCGATCAACTTCATCTTCCGAAATTCCTGTTCCTAAAGTCTTATCCGATTTTTCTTCCTTTGGAATCTTTTCCTGAGACTTCCCTTGTGCAGGATGATGAGCTGCCTTCAATCGAATTCTCTCATCAATTTCTTCCATCCACGATTTCGATTGTACTGGTTTATCACTCCTTGGTGATTTGATATTCGGAAATTCTGCCGGCTTTTGTTTGATCTCTTCTTTAATCGCTGACCGGGAATATTTTATTTCCGAAACATCAGATCTATTTATCGGTCTTGTCTCGAATGCCAATCGCTTTACATTGAACAGATGTTTTGCCGATACATTTTCAGAGATAATCGAGCCACCGAACGTTCCAGGCCCAAGTGTAAGCGAGGGAAGTAGCTCGTTCGTGTAACCGACAGCCCCAAGCGCACCGACGGTGTTGACTAATATTCTGAACGCGGGCTTCTCTAATGCGAACTTCATGATGATATCTTCATCCATAGAGTGAATTATCATTGTATGTCCGAGTCCACCAAATTCTAACAGCTCAATGCACCGCTCACAACCTTCACGCCAGTTATCAGCTGTGTAAAACGAAAGAACCGGAGAAAGTTTCTCGTGCGACATTGGATATTCTTTACCGACACCCTGAAGCTCAACGATGAGAACTTTCGTATCGGAAGGAACAGATATTCCAGCTTTTTGTGCGATGTATGTCGCCGGTTTTCCAACAACTTCTGGATTGAGATCGCCGCTCTGATCGAACATCAATCGCGCGAGATTCCCTTTGTCATCTCCTTCAACAAAATGACAATGATGCCGCTTGAATTCTTCAATCACTGAATTCTGGATCCCAGAATCAACGATAACCGATGCTTCTGTTGAGCAAAGTACACCGTTATCAAAAGTTTTTCCGGTAACAATATCTGAAACGGCTTTTTTGATGTTAGCCGATCTCTCGATGTACGCCGGCACGTTGCCCGGACCAACACCAAATGCCGGCTTACCGGAACTGTATGCCGCTTTAACCATCGGCGTGCTGCCTGTAGCAAGAATGACTGCAATTTCTATATGTTTCATTAAAGCATTTGTAGCTTCGATGGTTGAAATGCTGAGGCATTGTATTAATCCCTGTGGTGCACCCGCCGTTTCGGCTGCTTGAGAAATAATTTGCGCTGCCTCCATCGTGCATTTTACAGATTTTGGATGCGGACTTGCAACTATTGCGTTTCTTCCTTTGAGTGATATGATCGCTTTGAACATCATCGTAGATGTTGGATTCGTTGATGGAATCAAAGCCGCTACAACTCCCATGGGTTCAGCGATTTCAATGATTTTCTTTTCGTTGTCTTCACGGATTACACCGACAGAGCGGAGGTCTTTGATTGATTCCCACACTCTTTTAGTTGAAAATTCGTTTTTCTTTTTCTTATCATCAGGATTCCCGAAGCCGGTTTCTTCATGTGCCATGCGTGCAAGTTTTTCAGCCGCTTCAAAGCCAGCATCAGCCATCGCTCGACAGATGCGGTCGACGCGTATCTGGTCGTAGGCACGAAATTCGATTTGGGCTTGCTTTGCTTTCTTCACAAGCTCGCGCATTTCTTGAATTGATTGGAGGTCTTTATCGAGTGTCATATTGAGAAATCCTTAAAAATATAAACTGAAGTTGAAATATGGTATTATCCACAAATAATTTGTGTTTTCATATAAAGCCAAAAAATAGGGACGAAATGGCCAACCTATTTCCCCTGATGCTTTCTTGCCAAAAAATCTAAGTCCTATCATCGGTAACGGTGGGAATACCTCATTTTTAGTTCTCGACAAAAATGTTTCGGTTATGAATTTCATGCCGCTGCCTTCATCACTTTTGTAGATTAATAATTCATAACCGAATTGAATGAAAGTTGGAAACTTCTTTGTTGATACATCAGATTCGAAGAATGAATGTAAAATCCCGAAGTGACCCTTCATGCTTTCGCTGCCTATGGATGTACACAAATTGATAAATCCAATTTGGGGTGATGTTATATTTGATCTCACAGAAAAAATACCATACTCTGCTCCCATTGAGATCCCTTGAAAAACATCATATGGTTCAATAATAGCCACTCTACCTCCTATTGCAAAATATTTAATTCCCCGTGAAATTGGGAATGAGCTTGTAATGTTCAGTTGAACATTTTTTTCGGCTGAGTAACATAATTGATAAAGGAATAATTCACTAGTACCCAGAGAGATTGTACCTTTAGGCATTAATTGACCTGTTGACATGGTGAAGAGTTTGTATTTGGCTTGATCGATGACATCCTCGTTCGAATCAGATTTTATTGAGTCCTGCACTTTACTAATAAGCGGGTATGAATATTCTAAATTAATAACTGATGTTACGCAAACAGAACTTTTTTAGACAAACGGATCGGTTGCAAGGAT